>JASHPR010000258.1 GCA_030038015.1 Streptosporangiaceae bacterium | reverse complement strand
CGTGGTCCCGGCCTACGCGTCGGCGGCCGGGCCAGGCCCCGCCCAGGCGGTCGCCGGCCTGCTCCGCGCTGGCGCGGCCCGGGTCGCCGTGGCAACCTACCTGCTGGCGCCCGGGGTGTTCGCCGACCAGGTCCGCGAGCAGTCGCTGGCGGCCGGGGCCGACGCGGTCTCCGCCCCGCTCGGCGCGGCGCCCGAGGTGGCGGACGTGATCCTGGAGCGCTACGCGCAGGCCGCTTACCAGGGCGCTGAGCTGCGTGTTCGCGAACGCGCCAGAACAAGCTGACAATGGGAGGGTAAAGGGTTTGTAGGGGTATGCCAGGGTGGAGCCCGCGCAGGTGAGGGTTTGCCCGGCGATACGCGGAGGGGGCGGAGCCCCCGCAGGTGAGGGTTTGCCGGGGGTATGCGGGGGCGGGGAGGTGCCCCGGGAGCCCCCGCAGGTAGGGTTTGTGGGGGTATGCGGGGGCAGAGGCCCCGCAGGTGGAGGTTCCCATGACACGTGTGACGCCGCATGTCACGCATGAGGTACTGAATCAGGTCCCGCCGCTCGTCGGCTACGACGTGGCGGATGACCCGGCCCTGGAGGCCGCGCTGCGGCGGGAGAGCGCCGGCGGCGGGCCTGAGCTGCACGAGCTGGGCAGCCGCGCCGGATCCGCCGAGGTGCAGGAGCTGGCCCGGCTGGCCAATGAGCACCCCCCGGTGCTGCGCACGCACGACACCCGCGGCAACAGGATCGACGAGGTCGAGTTCCACCCGGCGTGGCACGAGCTCATGGCGACCGCCGTCGGCCACGGCCTGCACGCGGCACCCTGGCTGGAGCCCGCCCCGGGAGCGCACGTCGCCCGGGCGGCCAGGTTCTACGTGTGGTCGCAGGCCGAGGCCGGGCACGGCTGCCCGATCTCCATGACCTACGCGTCCGTCCCGGCGCTGCGGCACGAGCCCGGCCTGGCGGAGCGCTTCGGGCCGCTGCTTGCCTCCCGCAGCTACGACCCGGGCCTGCGGGCCCCCGACGGCAAGGCCGGACTGCTGGCCGGCATGGCCATGACCGAGAAGCAGGGCGGCTCGGACGTGCGGGCCGGCACCACCAGGGCGGTCCCCGTGGGCGACGGCGGCTACCTGCTCACCGGGCACAAGTGGTTCTGCTCGGCCCCGATGTGCGACCTGTTCCTGGTCCTGGCCCAGGCGCCGGAGGGGCTCACCTGCTTCCTGCTCCCCCGGGTGCTGCCGGACGGCACCCGCAACGCTGTGCGCATCCAGCGGCTCAAGGACAAGCTGGGCAACCGGTCCAACGCCTCATCAGAGGTCGAGTACGACGCGGCGTTCGCCTGGCGGGTCGGCGATCCGGGCCGTGGCGTGACGACGATCATCGACATGGTGAGCGCGACCAGGCTGGACTGCGTCATCGGCAGCGCGGCCGCGATGCGCCAGGCGTGCGTCACGGCCGTGCACTACGCCGGCATCCGGCGCTCGTTCGGCGCCGTGCTCGCCGACCACCCCCTGATGGCCTCGGTCCTGGCCGACCTGGCCCTGGAGTCCGAGGCGGCGACCACGCTCGCGATCCGCCTGGCCGGCGCCGCCGACCGCGCGGCGCGCGGGGACGCGGCCGAGGCCGCGCTGCTGCGGCTGGCGCTGCCGGCGGCCAAGTACTGGGTGTGCAAGCGCACGCCCATCGTCGCCGCCGAGGCGCTGGAGTGCCTGGGCGGGAACGGCTACGTCGAGGACTCGGGCATGCCGCGGCTGTACCGCGAGGCGCCGCTGAACTCCATCTGGGAGGGTTCGGGCAACGTGACCGCCCTGGACGTGCTGCGCGCGCTGGCGCGCTCCCCAGGGTCGGCCGACGCGCTGCTCGCCGAGACCGATCTCGCCGCGGGCGGCGACCAGCGCCTCGACATCGCGTTCACGCGGCTGCGCGATGAGCTGAAGGGTGCCGCGGCGGCCATGGAGGGGGCAGGGGAGGTGGGCCCGGGGCAGGGCCAGTACCGGGCCAGGAGGCTGGCCGGCCTGATCGCGGTGACCCTCCAGGCATCACTGCTGGTGCGGCACTCCCCCGCGGCCGTGGCCGACGCGTTCTGCGCTTCCCGGCTCGGCTCCGAGCCCTCCGCGGGCCCCGCGGAGCCGTTCGGCACCCTCCCGGACGGGGTCGACCTGCCCCCGGTGCTCGACCGGGCCAGGGTCGCCGTCCGAGGGTAAGGTCTGCGGATGCAGGTCTGGCCGGGAACTCCCTACCCGCTCGGCGCCACCTGGGACGGTGCGGGCACCAACTTCGCCCTCTATTCGGAGGTCGCCGAGCAGGTGGAGCTGTGCCTGTTCGACGCCGGCGACGGCGCCGAGACGCGCATCCCGGTCACCGAGGTGGACGGCCTGGTCTGGCACTGCTACCTGCCGGGCGTGGAGCCCGGCCAGCGCTACGGGTACCGGGTGCACGGCCCCTACCGGCCAGATCACGGGCACCGGTGCAACCCGGCGAAGCTGCTGCTCGACCCGTACGGCAAGGCGACCTGCGGGCAGGTCGCCTGGCACCAGGCGGTGTTTTCCTACCAGCACGGCAATCCCTCGGTGCTCAACTCCGACGACAGCGCTCCCTACATGCCGCGGAACGTGGTGATCAACCCTTACTTCGACTGGGGCGACGACCGGCCGCCGCGCACGCCATACCACGAGACGCTGATCTACGAGGCGCACGTGCGCGGCCTGACCATGCGCCACCCCGGGGTCTCCGCCGAGCAGCGGGGCAGCTACGCCGGGCTGGCCCATCCCGCGGTCATCGAGCACCTGACCAGGCTCGGCGTGACCGCCGTCGAGCTGATGCCGGTGCATCAGTGCGTGCCCGAGTCCGCGCTGGTGCGGCGCGGCCGCACCAACTACTGGGGCTACAACACGATCGCGTTCTTCGCGCCGGACAACCGCTACTCCTCCTCGCCCGCGCCCTATGGCCAGGTCGCGGAGTTCAAGGCGATGGTCAAGGCCCTGCACCAGGCCGGCATCGAGGTCATCCTCGACGTGGTCTACAACCACACGGCGGAGTCGGGCGCGCTCGGCCCGACGCTGTCCTTCCGCGGCATCGACAACGCCGCCTACTACCAGCTCGCCCCCGGCAGCCCGCAGAACTACCTGGACTACACCGGGTGCGGGAACAGCCTCAACGTGCGGAACCCGCACGCGCTGCAGCTGATCATGGACTCGCTGCGGTACTGGATCCTGGACATGCACGTGGACGGGTTCCGGTTCGACCTCGCCTCGGCGCTTGCCCGCGAGCTGCACGACGTCGACCGGCTGTCCGCGTTCTTTGACCTGGTCCAGCAGGATCCGGTGGTGTCACAGGTCAAGCTCATCGCCGAGCCCTGGGACGTGGGCCAGGGCGGGTACCAGGTCGGCCAGTTCCCGCCGCTGTGGACGGAGTGGAACGGCAAGTACCGGGACACGGTCCGCGACTTCTGGCGCGGCCGGCCGGCGACGCTGCCGGAGTTCGCGTCCCGGCTGACCGGCTCCAGCGACCTGTACGAGACCAGCGCGCGCCGCCCGGTCGCCTCGGTGAACTTCGTGACCTGCCACGACGGCTTCACGCTGCGGGACCTGGTCAGCTACGACCGCAAGCACAACGAGACGAACGGCGACGCGAACAGGGACGGCAGCGACGACAACCGGTCCTGGAACTGCGGCGCCGAGGGACCGTCGGGCAATCGGGCCATCAACGAACTCCGGGCCCGGCAGGTCCGGAACTTCCTGGTCACGCTGTTCTGCTCGCAGGGCGTGCCGATGCTGCTGGCAGGTGACGAGATGAGCCGCACCCAGCAGGGGAACAACAACGCCTACTGCCAGGACAGCGAGGTGTCCTGGGTCGACTGGGAGGCCGCCGCCGAGCAGCGGGACCTGATCGACTTCACCTGCGCGCTGTCCGGGCTGCGCCGCGCCCATCCGGTGTTCCGCCGCCGCCGGTTCTTCAGCGGGCGGCCCGCAGCGTGGGGCGACGATGACCCCGACGGCCTGCAGGACATTGTCTGGCTGACCCCTGCCGGACGGGAGATGACCGACAGCGACTGGCACACGGGTTACGCGAGGTCCCTGACGGTCTTCCTGAACGGGGACGCGATCACCGAACCGGGCCCGCGCGGCGACACCGTGCGGGACAAGAACTTCCTGCTGCTTTTCAACGCGAACCGCGAGCCGGTCACCTTCACCCTGCCGGACGGCCGGTTCGGCCCCCGCTGGGACGTGCTGATCAGCACCGCAACCCGGGTGCCCGCCGCGGCGGCCGGCGGCGGCGCGCCGGGCGCTTCGGCGCCGGGTGCCGCATGGCCGGGCGCTGCGTTGCCGGGCCCAAGGGCGATGACCGTCTGGGCGGGGAGCAGCATCGATCTGGCCGGGCGCTCGGTCATGGTGCTTCGCGGCACCGAGGGCGCAGCCCGCCAGGCGGCCGGCACCCCCTAGCGCGGCCAACGGCCAGCCCCGGCACGTCCCGTTCAAGGACGGGATGGCACCGCCTCCGGCGGCGCCCTTCCAGCCCCGGGAAGGTGCTCTCAGCCACCGGGACCGCGCTCTCAGCCACCGGGACGCGGTCTCAGCGACCGGAACGCGGTCTCAGCACCGGAAGGCGCTCTCAGCTCTCAGCCACCGGGACCGCGCTCTCAGGCCTCGGGAGGGGCGCCCAGCGAGGCGCGCACCGCTGCACCGGGCGTTCTGGTTGACTGCTTGCCGTGCACCAGATCTTCCCGCCGGACGCGGCCGCGCCAGACATCGGACCCGTCGTCGGTGACAGGGAGGCGACGGAGCCTGCCGTTGCCGCCCTGGCCGGGCTCTACGCCTATCCAGACACATCGGAGCGGGGCGCGCCATGGGTGCGGGCCAACATGATCGCCAGCGCGGACGGCGCGGCGACCATCAACGGGCGCTCCGGCCAGCTGTCCGGTCCCGCCGACCGCCTGGTTTTCACGGTGCTGCGCAGCCTCGCCGACGTCATCCTGGTCGGCGCGGGGACGGCCAGGGCGGAGAAGTACCGGCCGGTCCAGGAGCATGAGATCTGGAAGGAGCTGCGGGAAGGGCGAGCGCCTACCCCGCCGATCGCGGTCGTGACCAGGAAACTTGACCTGGACCTCGATGGCCCGCTGGTCGCTGGGGGCGCCCGGGGCGCCAGGACCATCGTGCTCACCACGGAGGCGGCCCAGGCCGACCGCAGGGCAGCCGCTGCTGCTCGCGCGGGCGTCGTCGTGGCCGGGAAGGACTCGGTGCAGCCGGGGGCGGCGATCGGCGCCCTGGCCGCCCGGGGCTACCAGAACATTCTCGTTGAGGGGGGCCCGGCTCTGCTCAGGCAGATCACCGACGCCGGCCTGCTGGACGAGCTGTGCCTGACGTTCAGCCCGGTGCTCGAGGGCGGCACGGCGGGCAGGATCCTCGCCGCGCCCGAGGCGGCTGGGCCAGGACGGGGCCGCACCGGCGCTGCCGCCTGGCATGGCAGCGCCACCAGGCTGACCCTCGCCCACGTGCTCGAGGACCGCGGCAGCCTGCTCTGCCGGTACCTGCGGGCCGCGGGCTGACGCGGAGGCAGCGGCCATGGCGCCGAACGCGATCTGGGACATGACACCGCGGCAGGGCGTGGACCGGGAGTGCGGTCGCCGCGGGGAGCCAGAGGTGGTGGCGGCCTGCGCCGGGCTGCTCGCGGGCGGCGACGCGGATCGCTCCTTCGTCTTCGCCATCGGCGGGCGGGCGGCGGAGTCGGTGACCGGCGCGCACCCGCGCCGGGACCAGCGATACTTTCTCCCGGTCCGGGCGGCCCGGGCGCTGCTGTACGCATAGCGCGCGGGACGCGGTGATCGGCGCTCTGGCCGACGAGTCGTGGCGGGTGCGGGAGATGGCCGCCAGGGTGGTCAGCCGCCGCAAGCTCGGGGACGCCCTCTCCATCGTTGCGGAATTGCGCCGCGACCCCGTGCCACGGGTCGCCGCCGCCGCGGCCCGGGCGACGGCGATCCTGACCGCGGCCGGGGCCTGACCCGATAGCGTGGCGACGACGGCGGGCAGCGACCCCGCCCGGGCGCGAACAGGAGTGACGGATGCCACTGCACCGCAAGGTCGATGAGGCCGAGGCAGACGCCGAACTGGACATCAACCCGGTGTACGTCCGCGAGATCCGGCTCAGCGTGCCCCGCAACAAGATCCCGGCGCACGGCATGCTGCCCGAGACGGCGCTGCAGGCGGTGCGCGATGAGCTGATCCTGGACGGCAATGCCAGGCTCAACCTGGCGACGTTCGTGACCACATGGATGGAGCCGCAGGCGCAGCAGCTGATGGCCGAGTGCTTCGACAAGAACATGATCGACAAGGACGAGTACCCGCAGACGGCCGAGCTCGAGCGGCGCTGCGTGAACATACTCGCTGACCTGTGGCACGCCCCCGCCCGGGCGGGCGAAGGCGCGGCGCTGACGGGTGTCGGGTGCTCGACGACCGGATCGAGCGAGGCGTGCATGCTCGGCGGCATGGCCCTGCTCTGGCGCTGGCGCGCCCGGCGCGCGGCGGCCGGCGCTTCCGCCGCGAAGCCGAACCTGGTGATGGGCGCCAACGTCCAGGTCTGCTGGGAGAAGTTCTGCCGGTACTGGCAGGTCGAGCCCAAGCTGGTGCCGATGGTGCCGGGCCGGCTGCACCTGGCCGGCCCTGAGGCAGCGGCCCAGTGCGACGAGAACACCATCGGTGTGGTCGCGGTGATGGGCTCCACGATGGACGGCAGCTACGAGCCGGTCCGGCAGATCAGCGATGAGCTGGACAAGCTCCAGGCCGACCGGGGCCTGGACATCCGGATTCACGTCGACGGCGCGTCCGGCGGGTTCATCGCGCCGTTCCTGCACCAGGATCTGGAATGGGATTTCCGGGTGCCAAGGGTCGCCTCGATCAACACGTCGGGTCACAAGTACGGCCTGGTCTACCCGGGCGTCGGCTGGGTGGTGTGGCGTGACTCCGACGCCCTGCCCGAGGATCTCATCTTCCGTGTCAACTACCTGGGCGGGAACATACCGACGTTCGCGCTGAACTTTTCCAGGCCGGGCGGCCAGGTCGCCGCCCAGTACTACAACTTCCTCAGGCTCGGCTTCGATGGCTTCCGTGCCGTGCAGCAGGCCTGCCAGGACGTGGCGATGCACATGTCCCGCGAGATCGCCTCGATGGGCCCGTTCGAGCTGCTCAGCGACGGCAGCGAGCTGCCGGTGTTCGCGTTCCGGCTGCGGGACCCGGCGGCCTCCGGCTACACGGTGTTCGACCTGTCTGAGCGCCTCCGGCTGCGCGGGTGGCTGGTCCCTGCCTACACGTTCCCTCCGGACATGCAGGACACCGCGGTGCTGAGGATCGTGGTCAGGAACGGGCTCAGCCGGGATCTGGCCGATGACCTGCTGAACGAGCTGCGGGTACAGGTCCGGGTGCTCGAGTCGCACCCGCACCCACCCACGCCGCTGATGCCCGGGCCCCCCAAGGAACGCGGCGGCTTCGCCCACTAGCGGAACACACCTGAAATCGTGAGGATCATGTTTGCCACTAGTCTGCGGCCATGTCGCATCGGGGTCCTTCTGCCGCCGACTGGCCGCCCAGGACCGGGGTCGCGTCCATCAGGCGCAGTAATTCCGCGCTGCCGGTGTCGCCTCGGCCAGCCAGTGCAGCGCTGCCTCCATCAGCGGCGCGGCGGCCTTGAGGCGGTCGCGTCGCACTCTTCACGTCTCAGTCACCAGCCAGGGGAAGCGTGTCGCGGCACCTGGCATCCGGGTACCGCGTTCGGGCGCATACCTGCCGGGGCTGCGCTCAGGCCGGTAGGCCCTCCGGTCCGCGGGCACGGTCGCCGGCGTGTGCCCGCCCGGACCAGCGGATTTCCGCACGGCTGAGTCCTGACGGCGTCGGCAGCATGCTCACGTCGTGGCCGGCCGGCCCGCAGCGGCGATGACCCGCAGCCGGGGCTGCTGAGCCCGCTCATCAGGAACGCGCTGTCTGGCACGGCCGTGGCTGCGGGGAAACGGCGGCGGTCGTCAAAGAAGCTCGAGGCCACCTTGTCCAGGCGGAGCGGCTGCAGCGTCCAGCCGGCTGTTTCGAGTTCCACCCCGTCGAAGACGCCCTCGGCGGGGGTGGGGGCGTAGCCGGCCGGAGCGCTGCGCTAGAAACCGGACGCTGCCCCGAGGCCGGTGAAGATCGATCCGGGCGGAAGCTGGTCGGCCAGATGGGCTTCGACCTCGATATCCACCATGCCGTCGCGGCTGGCGACCTGAATCCGGTAGCCCTCGGCATCTTCACGCGCCCGGAACCGTGCCGGGTGCAGATGGCCCGGGAACAGGCGGCCGCCGGCGAGCGCGGCCAGCCGGGACGAGGTGTCGCGCCGGGGGATGTACATGCCGGTGACCGGGCCGTCCGGGCCATCCCAGCACACCGCCGCCCGGTGGGCGGCGTTCTCCGACCGCAGCCCGCCAGCGGGCAGGCCAGCGGGCCGGATGCGGCCAAGCCGGATCAGGCAGATGCCCGCAACCCCGTGACCGCCGACGGGGGCGGGCCGGAACGGCGTCGGCAGGTACGAGCCCAGCAGATCCGGGTCGACCCGGTAGTTGACCAGGATGCGGCGCTCGATCACCACCGCTCTAGGCATGATCCCGCTGACCATCCCGGAGATCGCGTGTCTGCTCGCCACGCCACCAGCCAGGCGGCCGGCCACACCGAGCACTGGTCCAGCTGGCGGCGCCGCCACCAAGCCCGCTCAGCCTGGTACCACCGCCGCACCCGGCTTACCCGGGCTGCCCGGATCGCCCTGGATCCTCCGGCCACAAGATCACCGCACGCCCGGCTGCGGCACGGATCGCCGTGCCGTCCACCTCCGCGCGGGTCTCGGCCACCCCGTACCTCAGCCAGGACGCCACGAACGTCACCGGGCCCTCCGGCGGCAGCGGGTACACCCAGAAGTCGCTGTCGTAGCGGCCGGCGCTAGCGCTGCCGGATCCCTGGCGCAAAACCAAGCGGCCAGGATCGGCCTCCTCATCGGGCCACGAGTCCCTGGCAGTGGTCGCGGCCCGGCGCCCATCGGCAAACAGGATCCCTAGCCGCAAGAGCTCTCCGGGCTCTTCCCCCCGCCGCCCGTGGCGGTCGAAAGGATCGTGCCAGCCAGGCCTCATCTCACCCTCGCCGCGCACACGCACGTGAACTGTGAACTCAAACCCATTGGGGTAAGCGCGGAGACTGCCCACCGCCACCGCTACCTGCTCGGTGCGGATCACCAGCACTTCTGCAGGGACCGACCCGGGGATCACCGCATCGGGCTGCGTCCAAACCGGGCGGGGCCGCACCGGCTCTGGAGGAGGAGGCGGCGGCTGTGGGATCGAGTCAAAAAAACTCATGCCGACACACTGGCACCGTTTCCAGCGATCCGCGAACCCTCTGCCCCGCGCGTTCTTGCCACAGGTCAAGACATGAACGGCTGCTGCCGTACTAGGGAAATTGATTTCGAAACTTGTTAACTCGTCTGGATCATCATCGACCATATTGTCGGTACCAGCCGATAGCGTAGTGATCGGTCACAGGCCGCCAGAGCCCAAGCCACGAACCGGCGGGACGTCCGGGAGGAGGTGGGTCCGATGTCCGCAGCTCCGCCAGGAGCCGGCCCGGAGGGAGAACGGCCCACCCGGGACGGACGGCAGGCCCGCTGTCATCCCGAGGGGCTCCAGTTCACCTGGGCGGCCGGCAGCCAGGACGGCGGGCGCGAGCTGTCTGGCCCGGTGCCGCCCGAGGAGCTGCCCGGCCACGGGACACCCGGGGCCCTTCCAGCAGGGCGCGACTGGCAGGCGCTGCTCGATGCGCTGGCCGCCGGTGGCATGCTCGACGGAGATCCCGGGAAGCAAGACGCCGAGCTGGCTGAGGAGCTGGCGGCCGAGCAAGACGGCCGCATGGGCCCCGCCATGGAGCTTGGCAAGCTTGCCGCGATCGCGGTCGAGCACATGGAGCCCGGGCCGGTGCTGGCCGGCTGGCTGGACGTCGCAGCCAGCGCGGCGACGTCGCTGGATGAGGATGGCCTGACCGGCCTGGCGATCGCCGCGCGCAACCAATCCGCGCACGCTCACAGCGTGGAGCTCACCGCCGTCTCCCAGATCACTTCGCGCGCCGCTGCCGCCGACCGCCGCGTCGGCGTGAACCAGGAGGGCCGTCCCGCGCGTGTCTGCCGCGACGCCGTCGGGCAGATCGAGATGGCGCTGATGCTCCCCCACGACAGCGCCGAGGCGTGGGCAGACCTGGCGTGCACCCTGGCCTGGCGGCTGCCCCGCACCGGCGCCGCCCTGGCGGCCGGGTGGATCGACCTAGACCGGGCAAGGATCATCGCCCAGGTCACATCCGTGCTGAGCGAAGAGGCCGCCAGGACCGTGGAGGAGATGGTCCTGACCGAGGCAAGGTGGCGGACAACCGCCCAGTTGCGGCGCCGCCTGCAGCTGCTGGTGATCGCCGCCGACCCGGAGGGTGCCGAGGCCCGCCGCGAGAAGGCAGAGCGTCACGCCAACGTGCGCCTCTATGCCGATGATGACCAGACGGCGACAATGGTGGCGGACAAGCTGCCACAGGTCGAGGGGGCCGCCGGGTTCTCCCGGATCAACGCCCTGGCCCGGGAGCGGAAGGCGGCCGGGCTGCCGGGCAGCCTGGGATTGCATCGCGCCCATGTGCTGCTGGAGATGATCCTGGGCACCTCGCCGCCAATCCCCCCGGCTGACGGCGTACCCGATCAGCCACCTCCCGGCAGCGCTGGTGATGGGGAGCCGCAAGACGAGCCGCCACCGCCGGCGGATCACACGCCACCAGACGAGCTGCCACCGCCACCGAGCGAGCCGCCACCAGGCGAGCCGCAGCCAGACGAGCCGCCACCGGACCGGCCGCCACCACCTGAAGGCGGCGGGGCGCCCGATGACGAGACCCTGAGCGGTGGCTCCGGCGGCATCGAACCCGGCGGCGCTTGGGACCCATGGGAGGCCGACGACGATCTGGACGGAACCGGCCCGGCGCCAGCATGGCCGGCGCTCGGCGTGCTTCCGCCGACGGTGGCCCGTCCCGTCGCTGCTGACGGGAATCCGCCGCCGGCGGGACTGCTCGATGTAACGCTGCCCTGGGCTACCCTCGCAGGGTTCGCTGACCGGCCGGGGACGCTCAGCAGGATTGGGGCGATTACCCCGGCGCAGGCCCGTAGGCTCGGCCGAGCCGCCGAGAAGGACCCAGGGGCGCAGTGGCGGGTGGTCGTGACCAGCCCTGACGGGCAGGCGTTCGCGGTCGCCCGGATCCGCCGCCGCGGCCGGCGTGCCAGAGACGACCTGCCCGGTCTCGCTGGAGTCAGCCTGCCCGAGGAGGCCGGGCTCATCGGACGGATCACCCTTACGGTCAGCCAGGACGTCATCAATGCCTGGCAGCAGCGGGGAGGTGCTGGCCCGCCCGGGCGTGCCGGCCCGCCGGGTGGGATTCTTGCCGACGCGTTGCGTACAGCAGGCCGGGCCCTGGAACGTGCACTGGCGCAGGCCGAAGCCGACACCGCCGCAGGCGGATGCGCGCACGCCGCCGCGTCACCTGGCTACCGGCCGCCGCCCCGATTGCGGGAATACGTGATCGCCCGCGATGTCACCTGCCGCAATCCGGTCTGCGGCCAGCCCGCCTGGCGTGCGGATCTCGACCACACGATCCCATGGCAAGACGGTGGGCGAACCTGCAGCTGCAACTGTGGCGGCGCATGCCGACGTGACCACCAGCTCAAGCAGCATCCCCGGTGGAAGCTCCGGCAGGTCAGGCCGGGCTGGTTCCAGTGGACTGCCCCGAGCGGCCGGACCTATACCGCGAGCCCGGCAACCTACATCGCGTAACGAGCCGCGCGCACGGTGCAGATCGCATAACGAACCGCATGCCGGTGCGGAAGCGGCAGGCAGGCTGTGAGGCAGGCCGACGCGGCCCGGAGAGGTCAGGCGCCCCTGCGGAGCCGGTCCAGCGCCTCGGCGAGGATGGCGGCGCCGTCGGTGTCGTTCCGGCGCTCCTTCACGTAGGCCAGGTGCGTCTTGTATGGCTCAGAGTGCGGCGGCGCCGGCGGATTCGCCTGGTCCTGGCCTGCCGGGTATCCGCACCGCGGGCAGTCCCACGTCTCGGGGATCGCCGCGTCGCTGGCGAAACTGGGGACGGTCTCGTGGTTGTTGCAGCACCAGAACGACACCCGTATCCGGGGCGCGGCCTCGCCGCGCTCTGCCTCACCCATGGGACCTGCACCTACCCGGCTGCCGCGGATGGCGTTGCCACTGCTCACTGCTCACCCCTTGCCTCAAGACCCGCTGAATCCTGGCGTGCGTAATCAGGTTGCCGGCCGGTCGCCACTGCTGTCAGTGGTTAAGCAGCAGGCCAAGACCCACGATGCAGAGGAACCACAGGATCCCTGTGAAGATCGTGATCCGGTCGAGGTTCCGCTCGACGACGGACGATGACCCCAAAGTTGATGAGACCCCGCCGCCGAACAGGTCGGACAGCCCGCCGCCCTTGCCTTTGTGCAGCAGCACGAGCACCACCATGAGCAGGCTCGTGATGATGAGCACGATAGAGATTGCGATGGTCACTGCTGGTTTCGGTCCCCTCCGGGCGTTCCGCTCAGGTGGTGCTCAGCTCACGATACCGGCAGATCCTGACGAACTCCCCGGCATCGAGGCTGGCACCGCCCACCAGGCCTCCGTCGATGTCCGGCTGCGCCATGATCGCGGCCATGTTGTCTGACTTCACCGACCCGCCATAAAGAATACGCGCACCAGCCGACACTTCGTCCCCGTGAACGGCGGAAACGCGGCCACGGATGGCCGCGCAGACTTCCTGAGCGTCCTCCGGCGTGGCGACCTCACCGGTGCCGATTGCCCACACCGGCTCGTAGGCGACGACCATGCTTGCGACCTGCTCGCCGGTGATGCCGTCCATCCCACCGTCCAGCTGGGTGATCGTATAGCCGATGTGGTCCCCCGACTGGCGCACGTCCAGCGGCTCGCCGATGCACAGGACCGGCGTGATGCCGTTCCGAAAAGCCGCCTTGACCTTGGCATTCACCAGGGCGTCCTGCTCACCGTGGTACCGCCGCCGTTCCGAATGGCCCGCGAGCACATACTGGCAGCCGAGCTTGGCCAGCATGGGCCCGGACACTTCGCCGGTGTAGGGGCCCTCGTCGTGGGCCGAGATGTCCTGCGCGCCATAGGCCAGCTGGAGCTTGTCGCCCTCAACCAGCGTCTGCACGCTGCGCAGCGAGGTGAACGCCGGGAGCACCGCGACGTCCGTCGCGGCGAAGTCCTTAGGGGTCAGCATGAACGCCAGCTTCTGGGTCAGCGCAATGGCCTGGAAATGGTTGTTGTGCATCTTCCAGTTGCCAGCGATCAGGGGTTTCCTGCCCGCCGCCCGGCTCACCCCGCGGCCCCGGAGCCGGGCTCGTCCCCTGTCCCGCCGTCGAGGGCCACCAGTCCGGGCAGCTCCCTGCCCTCCAGGTACTCCAGGCTGGCCCCGCCCCCGGTTGAGATGTGCGTGAACGACCCCTCGGGGAAGCCGAGGATCCGGACGGCGGCCGCCGAGTCGCCGCCGCCGACCACGGTCAGCCCGTCGACCTTGCTGATCGCCTCGGCCACCGCCCGGGTACCTGCGGCGAACGCCGGGAACTCGAACACCCCGACGGGGCCGTTCCAGAACACGGTCTTGGCGTCCGCGAGCTTCTCGGCGAAGAGCGCCCGGGTGGCCGGGCCCATGTCCAGGCTCTCCCGGTCGGCGGGGAAACTGGTGACCGGGGCAACCTCGTGCTCGGCGTCGGGACCGTAGTACGTCGCGGCGACCAGGTCGACGGGGAGCACAACCTCGACACCGCGCCTGTGCGCCTCCTGGAGCACCTCGGACACCCGCGGGATCATGTCCTCCTCCAGCAGCGACTTGCCCACCTCGTACCCCTCGGCCTTGAGGAACGTGTAGGACATCCCGCCGCCTATGATCAGCCGGTCGGCGGTGCCGAGCAGGTTGCTGATCACGGCAAGCTTGTCGGAGGGCTTCGCGCCGCCGAGGACCACGACGTACGGCCGCCGGGGGTTCTCGGTCAGCCTGCGCAGCACCTCGACCTCAGCGACCACGAGGTCTCCCGCGGCGTGCGGAAGCAGCGCGGGGAGGTCGTAGACGCTGGCGTGCTTCCGGTGCAGCGCGCCGAACCCGTCGCCCACGTAGCGCCCGTCGGGCCCGGCCAGGGCGGCCAGCCGGCCGGCCAGGCCAGCCCGCTGGGCGTCATCCTTGCTGGTCTCGGCGGGCTCGAAGCGGACGTTCTCCGCCATCCCGGTCCCGCCGGCGGCCAGGCCCGCCACCACGGCGGCGGCCGACTCCCCGGCGACGTCCGCGGCGAGCGGCACATCCTGGCCGAGCAGCTCCGACAGCCGCTCCGCCACCGGCCGGAGCGAGGGACCGCCAGCGCTGCGCTCGGCGTAGCCGGCTCCGGATGGGCGGCCCAGATGCGCCAGGACCAGGATCTTCGCACCCCGCCCGAGCAGCTTGGTGATCGTCGGGAGGCTGGCCCGGATCCGGCCGTCGTCGGTGATCCTCGTGCCGTCAAGCGGGGTGTTCAGGTCCGCCCTGAGCAGGACCGTCTTGCCCGTGACGTCTAGCTCGCCGATGCCGCGCATGCCAGGCCTCAGGCCCGGCCGGCCAGGCCAGCGCCGACGAGGGCGACCAGGTCGGCGAGCCGGTTGGAGTAGCCCCACTCGTTGTCATACCAGCCGACGACCTTGACCTGGTCACCGTTGGCCATCGTGAGCTGCGAGTCGAACGTGCACGACCAGGGGGTCCCGACGATGTCGGAGGAGACGATCGCGTCCGCGGTGTAGTGGAGGTAACCCTTGAGCGAACCGTCGGCCGCCGACTGGTACGCGGCGTTGACCTCTTCGGCCGTCACGGCCCGGTCAAGCTGGACGACCAGGTCGGTGACGGAACCGTCCGGGACCGGCACCCGCATGGCAATCCCGTCGAGCTTCCCGGCGAGCGCGGGCAGCACCAGGGCGGTCGCCTTGGCCGCGCCGGTGGTTGTGGGGATGATGTTCTGCGCCGCCGCGCGCGCCCGGCGCAGGTCCTTGTGCGGGAAGTCCAGGATCACCTGGTCGTTGGTGTAGGCGTGGATCGTGGTCATGAAGCCCTGGGCGATCCCGAAGCTGTCCTGCAGCACCTTTGCCATCGGCGCGACGCAGTTGGTGGTGCAGGAGGCGTTGGAGATAATGTCGTGCGCGGCCGGGTCGTAGGCGTCGTCGTTCACGCCCATGACGATCGTGATGTCCTCGCCCTTGGCCGGGGCGGAGATGATCACCTTCCGCGCGCCCGCGGTCAGGTGAGCGCGGGCGTCATCCGCCTTGGTGAACCGCCCTGTCGACTCGACCACGACGTCGGCGCCGAGGGCACGCCAGGGCAGGGCCGAGGGATCGCGTTCGGCCAGGACCCGGATCTCATGGTCGCCGACCCTGATCACGTCGCCGCGGACGCTGACGTCGACGTCGAGCGTGCCCAGCACTGTGTCGTATTTCAGCAGGTGCGCGAGGGTCGCGGCGTTGGTCAGGTCGTTCGCCGCGACGATCTCTATCCCGGCCGCGCTGGCCGCCCCGGCGTGCACCGCCCGCCAGAAGTTTCGTCCGATCCGGCCAAACCCATTGATGCCCACCCGGACAGTCACCGCTGCGCTCTCCTCGTCGTGTTAGCTCGTCCAGTCGGCCGGGCAGGCGGCGCCGCCCCCCACCGAACGATACACCGCCTGCGCTGGGAGAGCCCCGCGGTGGGCGGCCGCGGCGCGGTGGGGGTCGGCCGCGCCGCGGCGGATCCGGGGTTCCCGGGTATGCGGGCGGCGGCGGATCCGGGGTTTCCGGGTATGCGGGGCCGGCGGATCCGGGGTTTTCCGGCTCGAGCAGGCAGGCGTGCTGGCCCGCCTCGGCGATGCGCTTCGCGCGGCAGGCGACCGGCAGGCGGCCCACGACGCCTGGCAGCGCTCCCTGGTCATTCTCGACGAGCTGGAGCACCCCTACGCCCCGCAGGTACGGTGCCGCATGCATGGCCTGGCCACCCCCGGGGCACGGTGCCGGGCGGACCCGGCCGGACGGGCGCGAAGTGCAGCGGCGCCGGGGCGGGCTAGGCCGTCAGGGAGCAAGCATGTCGGCCGTCAGGTGTGCCTCTGTGCCCGGGATGCCGAGCTCCATGGCCCGCCGGTCGGCCAGGGCGAGCAGCCTGCGGATCCGCCCCGCTATGGCATCCTTGGTCAGCGCGGGCTCGGCGAGCTGGCCGAGCTCCTCCAGGCTCGCCTGGCGGTGCTTGATCCGCAGCTCGCCGGCCACGATCAGGTGCTCGGGGGCGCTGTTTCCGAGGATCTCCAGCGCCCGCTCGACCCTGGCGCCCGCCGCGACCGCGGCCCTGGCGCTGCGCCGCAGGTTGGCGTCGTCGAAGTTGGCGAGCCGGTTCGCGGTCGCCCTGACCTCGCGGCGCATGCGCCGGTCCTCCCAGGCGAGCATGCTGTCGTGCGCGCCCAGCCTGGTCAGCAGCGCGCTGATGGCGTCGCCGTCCTTGATCACCACCCGGTCCACCCCGCGGACCTCACGGGCCTTGGCGTGGATCTTCAGCCGGCGCGCCGCGCCGACCATGGCCAGGGCGGCCTCCGGGCCTGGGCAGGTGACCTCGAGCGACATCGAGCGGCCGGGTTCGGTCAGGCTGCCGTGCGCGAGGAACGCGCCGCGCCAGGCGGACTCGCAGTCACATGTGGTGCCGGACACCACCTGCCGGGGCAGCCCGCGCACGGGCCGCCCGTGACCGTCAACCAGCCCCGTCTGGCGAGCCAGGCTCTCGCCGTCCTTGGTCACCCGCACCACGTAGCGGTTCCCCTTGCGCAGGCCGCTCGGGGCCAGCACGATCAGCTCTGAGGAGTGGCCGAACACCTCGGCAACGTCCTTGCGGAGCCGCCGGGCCGCCGCGCCGGTGTCGAGTTCCGCCTCAACCACGATCCGGCCCGCTGCCAGGTGCAGCCCGCCAGCGAACCGCAGCAGCGTGGACACCTCTGCCTTCCTGCAGCAGGGCTTCAGCACGGTGATCCGGCTGAGCTCGTCCTTCACCAGGCCCGTCATGGCCATGGCCGTCACTCCCCCTCGAAAATCTGCGCGAAGGCGCCGGCCAGCAGCCGCGGATCGTGGCGCGGCGATCCGTCCCCCATCGCCAGGTCCGCCAGAACCAGCCTGCCGCCAAGGACGGCGGCCGCCTTCTCCAGCTCGGCCACGGTTCCGCTAGCCGCGGCGCGATCAGCGAGCACCACGTCAACGGTCAGCTCCGGAGCATGATCGGCCAGTACCTCCAGGTGTGCGTGCGGCGAGAACCCCTCGGTCTCGCCTGGCTGCGGCGCCAGGTTCAGCGCGACCAGCCTGCGCGCCTTCGTGGTCACCAGCGCCTCGGCCAGCCCGGGCACCAGCAGGTGCGGGAGCACGCTGGTGAACCAGGAGCCGGGTCCAAGGACCACCCAGTCCGCCGCCCCGACCGCGGCCACCGCTTCGGGGCACGCGGGCGGGTCAGCGGGAATCAACGACATCGACCGTACCCGCCCCCGCATCGTCGCGCAGGCGACCTGGCCCCGAACCGTGCTTATCTCGTCCGGGCGCCCCGGGTCGGCGCCCTCGACCTCGGCCGCGAGATCGAGCGGAACCGATGCCATGGGCAGCACCCGCCCGTGCGCGCCGAGCAGGCGCCCGACCCAGTCCAGGCCCTGCACCGTGTCCCCCAGCAGCTCCCAGAGCGCAACGATCAGCACGTTGCCCACCGCGTGGCCGCCGAGCTCGGTCTCTCCGGTGAACCGGTGCTGCACGACGCGGCTCCAGGTGGTGCCCCAGGCATCGTCCCCGCACAGGGCCGCCAGGGCCATGCGCAGGTCCCCTGGCGGGAGCACGCCGTACTGCCGGCGCAGCCTGCCGCTGGAGCCCCCGTCGTCGGCCACGGTGACCACCGCGGTCAGCTGACGGGTGACCCTGCGCAGCGCCGACAGCGATGCGAACAGCCCGTGGCCGCCGCCGAGCGCCACGACCTTGCGGCTCAGCGGCCGCCCTGCCGGGACCGCCGCCAGGGTCTCCGGCACGGTGCTTCCAGGCGCCGTGCCCGGACGGTCAGCCATCCGGTCCCTCACTCGCGCCCGAGGTCCCTGTGGACCACGCGCACGGCTGCCCCGGACCCGGCCAGGCGGGCAGCTATCTCCTCGGCCATCACGACGCTGCGGTGCTTCCCGCCGGTGCACCCCACCGCCAGCATGACGAAGTGCTTCCCCTCGTGCTGGTAGCCCGCCAGGGCCACGCGCACCGCCTCGACGTACGCGGCGAGGAACTCGGCCGCGCCAGGCTGGCCGAGGACGAAGCCCCTGACCTCCTCGTCCTGGCCGGTCAGCGGGGCGAGGTCGGCGACCCAGTGCGGATTAGGCAGGAACCTGCAGTCCGCCACCATGTCGGCGTCAACCGGGAGGCCGTACTTGAACCCGAACGACAGCACGTTTACCTGCAGCGCGGTGGCCACGTCGCCGCCGAAGGCGTCACGCATCCTGGCGCGCAGCTCGTGAACGTTGAGCGCGGAGGTGTCCAGCACCAGGTCAGCCTCGCCGCGGACCTCCTGCAGGAGCTCGCGCTCGGCGGCGATGCCGTCGACCACCCGGCCGCCTTCCTGCAGCGGGTGCGGGCGCCGCACGCTCTCGAACCTGCGGACCAGCGTTTCGTCGTTCGCTTCGAGGAACACGACATAAGGCCTGGCGCCCCTGGCCTCCAGCGCGCCGATGACCGACTTGAGGTCGGTGCTGAACGCCCGGCTGCGGACGTCGACGACGGCCGCCAGCCGTGGCACGGCGCCCTGGGCGCGCCCGGCGAGGTCGAGCATGGTCGGCAGGAGGTCCGGGGGCAGGTTGTCGGCCACGAACCAGTCGAGGTCCTCGAGCGACTTCGCCGCCGTGCTGCGGCCCGCGCCCGACATGCCGGTGATGATGACGATCTCAGGCGTGGCCCCGTCCGGGTCAGCCGCGCTGTCCGGCCTCATGGTGCACCCCCCCTGTCGCTTCCGCCGGCCCGGGGCTCTCCGGGTGCTCACCATTCCCCGGGCGCAAGGCCGCCGCGACGGTCTCCGCGATCCGCGGGCCGATGCCGGGCAGGCAGGCTATCTCCTCCACGCTAGCCCCCGCGATCCTGCGCACCGAGCCGAAATGCCGCAGCAGCGTCGCTTTCCTGGCCGGGCCCAGGCCGGGCACGGCGTCCAGCTCGCTGGTGGTGAGCGCCGCGGACCTCTTCTTCCTGTGGTAGGTGATCGCGAACCTGTGCGCCTCGTCTCGCACGCGCTGCAGCAGGTAGAGGCCCTCGCTGGTGCGCGGCATGATCACCGGGCTGTCCTCGCCGGGCAGCCAGACCTCTTCCAGGCGCTTGGCCAGGCCGCAGACCGCGACGTCGTCGATGCCGAGCTCGTCGAGGGCCCGGGCCGCCGCCGCAACCTGGGCGGGCCCGCCGTCGATGACCACGAGGTTCGGCGGGTAGGCGAACTTGCGCCGGGTCATGGTGACGTTGCCGGGCTCATCCTCGGCGCGGTCACCGAGCACGTCCAGCTCGCCTGTTGCCTCCCGCTCCTCCAGGTAACGCCGGAACCTGCGGGAGATGACCTCATGAACGGACGCGACGTCGTCGGTGCCGTCCGCGCCGCGGATGCTGAACCTGCGATACTCCGACTTGCGCGCCAGGCCGTCCTCAAAAACGATCATGGATGCCACGACGTGGGTTCCCTGCAGGTTGGACACGTCGTAGCACTCGATCCGCAGCGGCGCCTCGTCCAGCCCGAGCGCCTCCTGGATCTCGTGCATCGCCCGGCTGCGGGTCGTCAGGTCGCTGGCCCGCTTGGTCTTGTGCAGCGCCAGCGCCTCGGTTGCGTTCCTCGCCACGGTCTCCAGGAGCGCCTTCTTATCCCCGCGCTGCGGCACCCGCAGGCTGACCCGGCCGCCCCGCCGCTCGGCCAGCCATTCCTCGACCACAGCCGCGGCGGGCGGCAGGACCGGCACGAGCACTTCGCGCGGCACCCGGCCACCACCCTCGGCCCCGGCCCCGGACGCCGGGTCCTCGCCGTAGACCTGGCCGAGGAACTGCTCGACCAGCTCCCCAGGGGTGATGTCCTCGACCTTGTCGACCACCCAGCCCCGCTGCCCGCGCACCCGGCCGCCGCGCACGTAGAACACCTGGACGGCCGCCTCGAGCTGGTCCTCGGCCAGCGCGATGACGTCGCAGTCGGTGCCGTCACCCAGCACCACCGCCTGCTTCTCCAGGGCGCGGTGCAGGGCCTGGATATCATCGCGGAGGCGCGCGGCGCGCTCGTATTCCTCGGCCTCGGCGGCGCGGCGCATCTCAGCCTCCAGCCGCCTCGTGAACTTGCCGGTCTGGCCGGCCATGAAGTCGCAGAACTCCTCCGCCAGGTGCCGGTGGGCCGCGGCATCGACTCTGCCGACGCAGGGCGCCGAGCACTTGCCGATGTAGCCGAGCAGGCACGGCCGGCCGATCTGCCCTGCCCGCTTGAACACCCCGGCCGAGCACGTCCGGACCGGGAACACCCGCAGCAGCGTGTCCACTGTGTCCCTGATCGCCCAGGCATGGGAGTAAGGGCCGAAATAGCGCACCCCGCGCCGTTTCGCGCCGCGCATCACCATGACCCTCGGGTACTCCTCGTCCATGGTGACGGCAAGGTACGGATAGCTCTTGTCGTCCCGGTACCTGACGTTGAAGCGCGGATCGAATTCCTTGATCCAGGAGTATTCGAGCTGGAGCGCCTCCACCTCGGTCGCGACCACGGTCCAGTCCACCCCCGCGGCCGACCGCAGCATGGACTGGGTGCGCGGGTGCAGCCCGGCGAAGTCGGCAAAGTAGGAATTCAGCCGGGCCCGGAGGTTCTTGGCCTTGCCGACGTAGATCACCCGGCCCCGCTCGTCGCGGAAGCGGTAGACCCCCGGTGACTCGGGGATCGAGCCGGGGGCCGGCCGGTAGGTCGCCGGATCTGCCACGCAGCAACTCTATGCGCGCCGCCGGCGTCGAGGGGCCCAGCGGCGCGCGGGCAGGGCTGCCGGATAGGTGGATTGCGGCAGTCGCATCGGCTTGGGGCTCATGGCCGCGGCCGCGCCGGGATATGCCACGCTGTGCCGGTGCCGATCGTCGCAGCTGCCTGCACCCTCGCCGCGATCGCCTGGGCGTACCTGCTGGCCGGCCACGGGGGCTTCTGGCGCACCGACCAGCGGCTGCCGCCCGCGGGCGGCGACCCCGCGGCCTGGCCCGCCGTCGCGGCCGTGGTCCCGGCCAGGAACGAGGCCGCGGTGCTTCCTGACACGCTGCCCACCCTGCTCAGCCAGGACTACCCTGGCGCGTTCCGCGTGGTGCTCGTCGACGACGACAGCTCGGACGGCACCTCGGAGGCCGCGCTGAACGCCGGCGCCGGCCACCGCGGCCGGGGCGGCTGCAGCCGGCTCGAGGTCCTGCCCGGCAACCCGGCCCCGCCCGGCTGGGCAGGCAAGGTCTGGGCCATGGAGCAGGGGCTGCGCGCCGCCGGCGATGCCGATTACGTCCTGTTCACCGACGCCGACATCGGCTTTGCGCCCGGCGTCGTCGCGGCGCTGGTGCGGGCGGCTGAGGCAGACGACCGCGGGCTGGTGTCGCAGATGGCGCTGCTCAGGACGGCGACGTTCTGGGAGCGGCTGCTTGTTCCCGCGTTCGTCTACTTCTTCGCCCAGCTCTACCCGTTCCGGAGAGTCAACAGGCCGGGCGCCCGCACGGCCGCGGCCGCCGGCGGGTGCATGCTGGTGCGCCGCAGTGCCCTCGACGCGGCAGGCGGGCTCGAGCGCATCAGCGGCGCCCGCATCGACGACGTGGCGCTCGGCCGGCTGCTGAAGACCCCGCCGCATCCCGTGCGCTGCTGGCTCGGGCTCACCACGAGCGTTGTCAGCCGCCGGCCCTACCCCCGCCTGTCCGGCCTGTGGGACATGATCGCCCGGAGCGCCTACACGCAGCTGCGCTACTCGCCGGCCGCGCTCGCGGGCACGCTGGCCGGGCTGCTGTGGCTCTACGCCCTGCCGCCCG
>JASHPR010000257.1 GCA_030038015.1 Streptosporangiaceae bacterium | reverse complement strand
TCCGCTCGGCCAGGCCCGCTGGGAGGCCGGGCACGTGCGTGACGTGCTGCTGTATTACTCCGCCGCGCCGGAGCGGCTGATCGGCAAGCAGATCCCGGTGCCCGGCGGGCTCAACGTCACCTTCCACGAGCCGGTCGGCGTGGTCGGCCTGATCGTGCCGTGGAACTTCCCGATGCCGATCTTCTCCTGGGGCATGGCGCCCGCCCTCGCCGCCGGGAACACGGTGGTCGCCAAGCCGGCCGAGGTGACCCCGCTGACGGCGGTCAGGATCGGCGAGCTGGCGCTGGAGGCGGGGCTGCCGGAGGGGGTGCTCCAGGTGCTGCCGGGCAAGGGGAGCGTCGTCGGCCAGCGCCTGGTCGACCACCCGGACGTGCGGAAGATCGTCTTCACCGGGTCGACGGAGGTCGGCACGCAGGTCATGGCGGGCTGCGCCCGGCACGTCAAGCGGCTCACCCTGGAACTCGGCGGCAAGAGCGCGAACATCGTGTTCGCCGACGCCGACCTGGAGCGCGCCGCGGCGACCGCGCCCTACGCAGTGTTCGACAACGCCGGGCAGGACTGCTGCGCCCGGTCCCGGATCCTGGTGCAGCGCCCGGTGCTCGACCGGTTCATGGAGCTGTTCGAGCCGGCGGTCAAGAAGGTCGTGGTCGGCGACCCGGCCGTGCCGGGCACCGAGATGGGCCCGCTGATCTCGGCGGCGCACCGGCGGCACGTCGCGTCCTACGTGCCCGACGGCGCCCCGGTGGCGTTCCGCGGCAGCGCCCCGGAGGGCCCGGGGTTCTGGTTCCCGCCGACCGTGCTCGCGCCGGTCAGCGCGGACGACCCCGCGTACACCGAGGAGGTGTTCGGGCCGGTGGTCACCGTCACGCCGTTCGAGGACGAGTCCGACGCCGTCGCGATCGCCAACGACACCCCGTACGGGCTGTCCGGGTCGATCTGGACCTCCGATGTCGGCCGCGCGATCCGGGTGGCAAGGGCCGTGGAGACCGGCAACCTGTCGGTGAACTCGCACTCGTCGGTGCGGTACTGGACGCCGTTCGGCGGCTTCAAGCAGTCCGGCCTCGGCCGGGAGCTCGGGCCGGACGCCCCGGACGCGTTCACCGAGACCAAGAACGTCTTCATCGCCACGGACTGACTGGGCACCGCCCAGCGAGCAACGAAGGGAGCCCTGTCATGCAACGTGGCATGCAGCGCCTGCAGGACCGGGTCGCGGTGATCACCGGGGCCGGCAGCGGCATCGGCCTGGCCAGCGCGCGCAGGCTCGCCGCGGAGGGGGCCGCCGTGGTGGCGGTCGACATCGATGAGGCGGCGGGCAAGGCGGTCGCCGAGGAGACGTCGGGCACGTTCATCGCGGCCGATGTGTCCAGCGAGGACGATGTGCAGCACATGTATGAGCTGGTGGCGGAGCGGCACGGGCGGATCGACATCGCGTTCAACAATGCCGGCATATCTCCCCCGGAGGACGACTCGATCCTGGCCACCGGCATCGAGGCCTGGCGCAGGGTGCAGGAGGTCAACCTGACCTCGGTGTACCTGTGCTGCAAGCACGTGATCCCGTACATGCAGCGGCAGGGCAAGGGCTCGATCATCAACACGGCGTCGTTCGTGGCCGTGCTCGGCGCGGCGACCTCGCAGATCTCCTATACGGCGTCGAAGGGCGGGGTCCTGGCCATGAGCCGGGAGCTCGGCGTGCAGTTCGCCAGGGAAGGGATCAGGGTCAACGCCCTCTGCCCGGGTCCGGTGAACACGCCGCTGCTGCAGGAGCTCTTCGCCAAGGACCCGGAGCGGGCGGCCAGGCGGCTGGTGCACATCCCGGTCGGCAGGTTCGCCGAGCCCGAGGAGATCGCCGCCGCGGTGGCGTTCCTGGCCAGCGACGACGCATCCTTCATCACGGCGTCGGAGTTCCTCGTCGACGGCGGGATCTCCAGCGCCTATGTGACGCCGCTGTGAGTGCCGCCGGGACGGGAGGTTTGTTCGGATGGCTGACCGCATGGGTGCCCCGCTGATCGGCATCAGCGTCTACTGCGAGCAGGCGCGCTGGCGGGTCTGGGAGATGGAGGCCCTCGTCCTGCCGCGGCGCTACGCCGACCGGGTCGCGGCGGCGGGCGGGATCCCGGTGCTGCTGCCGCCCGTGCCGGGCATCGAGGACGCGCTCGGCGGGCTGGACGGGCTGCTGCTGTCCGGCGGCGGCGACATCGACCCGGCCCGCTACGGCGCCGAGCCGGGGCCGGAGACCGGGAACGTGCGCGAGGATCGCGACAGCGCGGAGTTCGCGCTGCTCGAGGCGGCCATGGAGCTGCGCCTGCCGGTCCTCGGCATCTGCCGCGGCATGCAGGTGATCAACGTGGCGCGCGGCGGCACGCTGCACCAGCACCTGCCCGACGTCGTCGGGCACGACGGCCACGCTCCCGTGCCGGGCGCCTTCGGGGACCACCCGGTGCGGGTCGCTCCCGGCAGCAGGCTCAGCCGCATCCTGGGCGAGGCCGCCCCGCCGCAGACGCCAACCCATCACCACCAGGCGGTCGACGAGCTGGGCGCCGGGCTCACCGCCACCGCCTGGGCGGAGGACGGCACCGTCGAGGCGTTCGAGCTCGATGCCCCGGGGGAAGGCCCGTTCATCGTGGCCGTGCAGTGGCACCCCGAGGCAGGCGACGACCTCAGCCTGTTCCGCGCCCTGGTCGCCGCCGCGCGGGATCGCCTCCCCACCCCCCGCCTGACGCCCCCAATCCCCGCCTGACCTCCCCCGCGCCCGCCTGACCGTCCCCGCCTGACCGCCCCCGCTTACCCCGCGCCCCGCCTGGCCGCCCCCGCTTACCCCGCGCCCCGCCTGACCGCCCCCGCTTACCCCGCGCCCCGCCTGAGCGCCCGCGCCCGCCTGACCGCCCCCAACCAGGAACCGCCGCCAACCCGTGACCGCCCCCAACCCCCGCCTGACCGCCCGCGCCCCCGCTTACCCCGCGCCCGGGCCAGTGCCCGCCAGTGCGCAGGCAGATGAATGTACCGCTGATGGGGTTATAGC
>JASHPR010000256.1 GCA_030038015.1 Streptosporangiaceae bacterium | reverse complement strand
CGCGGCGGGCGGGGCGGTCCTGGCGGGCCAGGGGCGCCGCGGCGGCGGCGGCCGCGGCCTTCGGCCTCGCCATGCTCGAGTCTGGCTGGTCAGGGAGCCCGGGCACCGGGGTGATGGCCTCGGCCCTGCCCGCGCTCGACCGGCCGATCGCCGCCGACCATTCGGGCTCGATCGTCCTTGACGTGCCGTTCGGGCTGCGCGGCGGGCTGAACCTCTACGGCGACGGGATCGCCGCCCAGGCGCTGCTGCTGGCCACGGCCGACGGCCACCCCCGGGCGGTCGCCTACACCTCCTGGGTGCCGGTCCCGGCCGCCGCGGCCATCAACGCGCAGCCGTTCTACCGGGACCTGGTGGCCGCGCAGCGGCGCCGCCCCGTTCCCGCCGCGCGGCTGGCGGCGGCCCGGCAGGACGCCCGCCGCCTGGGAATCGGCTGGGTGCTGGTCTGGCCGGTGCCGGACAAGAAGTGGCCGCGCGCCCGGCCGCTCGTGCTGCGCTACCTGGAGGCGACCGGGTTCCGCTTCGCCTACCGCGCCGACGGCGTCTCGGTCTACCGGCCGGAGTCTCGGCTCCCGGCCTGACTCACCTCACCGTGAGCGGAAGCCGACTCCGCCGGCCCGATCCGGAACTCCCGGAAGATCTGGCAGCAAGTCCTTGCCCACCCAAGAGCATGGACTGCTAGGCTGAGTCATATGGTTCAGGTCGTTCAAGCCATCCCAACCTTTGGTACTATGCTGGCACCCCTCCGGGCGGAAGTCAACGCAGTCAGCGAAAGCGTTCCACAGGGCCAGATGGCAGGAATGGCTCCTTCGACCTAGCTGATCCCGGCCAGCACGGCCGGGATTTCTGGGAGGTCAGATGCCTGAGCGCATGTATCGGCGGATTGCCGATGACCTACGCAGCAAGATCGAGTCAGGCGAGCTCGGTCCGGGCACCCAGCTGCCCACCGAGATGGAGCTCAGGGAGCGATACGCCGCATCAAGGAACACCGTCCGAGATGCGATGAAGTGGCTGATCAGCTGCGGCCTGGTGGAGACGCGCACCGGCCAGGCAGCGTTCGTGGCCGGGAGAATCGACCCGCACGTCACGGTGCTCACGGGCGATCCAGGCGCCGGAAGCGACGACGAGGGCCCGGCATACCTGGCCGAGGTGGAGGCGACGCTGCGGAACCCGGCAGCGACCGGGCCCCGGGTCGAGATCCGGCAGGCCTGCGGCGGGATCAGGAGCGAGCTGCGGCTCCCTGAAGGCTCGATCGTGGTGAGCAGGCGTCAGCAGCGCTCCATCGATGGAATCCCCTGGTCGCTGCAGACCTCGTTCTACCCGATGAGGCTGGTGGAACGGGGCGCGCTGAAACTGATCCAGGAGCCCGGCATTGAGGAGGGAACCGCCGTCTACCTCGGCACCACGTTGGGGATCACTCAGGCTGGTTACCACGACGTGCTCACCGCCCGTGCCCCGACGCAAACCGAGGCAGCTTTCTTCGGGCTGCCGGACGACGGGCGGATGGCCGTGCTGGAGGTCCGGAGGACGGCCTTCGACAGCGACGGCCACCCGTTCCGGCTGACGATCACCGTCTACCCGGCAGACCGGAACCATTTCGAGGTCGACGTGGGGAGCGTGCCCTCTCCCGCGCTGAGCGCGCTCGGCAACGGGAGCCTGGCCGCGGCGGCGCATACCACGGCGGGCAGCTAACCCGCGCGGCTGCCCTCGGCGAACGCCGCTCGGCAACGCGGACAATCATCCGGGCCTCAGCGGCGTCCCTCCATTCAGCCGCACCCCTCACGAGCCGAGGAAGGCCGCAATGTGACATCCGATCGCGTCCGGCAATCCGGATTTTCAACGATTTACCCCGTGAAACAGAACCTGGGCCAGCTGACGCTTGGCTATGCCGGCTATCCCTGGCCCCGGCTGGGCGCAGTTCTCCACCTCGCATCGCACCTCAGCACGGCCCCGCTTCTGGTCACAGCGCTTCCCGCCGTGATCCTCGCGCTGACGCGCCTGATCAAGGCTCTCGGGCCGCATGTCGTGCGGGTCTACCGGGCACGCCTGGCCCGCGCCGTCGTGCAGGACGTCGGCCAGGGCAAGATGTCTGCCGCTGAAGGCGCCTCCATGATCAGCGCGCTCGCCCAGCTGGAGGCCGCCGCACGCGGCCGCGAGCGCGCCCCGGCTGATCCCGGGGCCGGGTCCCCGGGCCGGGGTGCCGATGCGGCCCCGCTTCGCCGCGTCAAGCGCGCCGCGCCGATCCGGGACGTCAGCGGCACCGCGGAGTGACGGCGCCACGGTTGCTGCCTGCGGCTATCCAGGCTCCCGGCGGCATTGCCGGGACGCCCGGCGCGGATGTCTGGATCTTGAAGCAGTTTCGAGTAAGTCCTTGCTATCCAGGTACCTGGTACTGCTAGTCTGATCGGCATGGACCCTGCGGTTCAGGTCATCCCAACCTTTCCTATATTCTGACGACATCTATAAGCGGGATTAATCCATCCGGACTAGCTGATCCCCACACTGGCCGAGTTGGGATCTCTGGGAGGCTAGATGCCTGATCCTATGTACCGGCGGATCGCCGACGATCTGCGGGACAAGATCGAGTCAGGCGAACTCGCCCATGGCAGCCAGCTGCCGACCGAGCTCGAGCTCAGAGAGCGGTACGACGCATCGAGGAACACCGTCAGGGACGCGATCAAGTGGCTGATCACCCGCGGCCTGGTCGAGACCCGGCCGGGCCAGGGAACCTTCGTGGTGGAGAAGATCGAGCCGTATATCACGGTTCTGACCGGTGAGGCCTCTGAATCGGCGGGTGAAGGTGACATCTACATCCAAGAGGTGACGGCCAAGCGGAGAGTGCCGAAGGCCACGGATCCCCGGGTGGAGATTCAGGCAGCGGCCGGGGTAGTGCTCGAAGACCTCCAGGTTGAGCCGAAATCGCAGGTCGTCAGCCGACATCAGCAGCGGTTCATTGACGGCATACCCTTCTCCTTGCAGACGTCCTTCTACCCGATGGGTCTCGTGGAACGAGGCGCGCTGAGGCTTATTCAGGCGCCCGATATCGCCGAAGGAACCGTCGCGTACCTCAGGAAGGAGCTTGGGCTCAGCCAGGTCGGGTACCGCGACAAGATAAGGGTTCGCGCCCCGGACGCGAACGAGTCAGCGTTCTTCAGGTTGCCTGACGATGGGCGGGTAGCCGTCTTCGAGGTCCGCAGGACGGCCTTTGATGAGGAAGGCGACCCAATCCGGCTCACCATCAGCATTTACCCGGCGGACCGGAACCAGTTCACCGTCACCGTCGGCAAAGTGCCAGATGAGATCCCTGCCGAGCCTGACGTCACCAGCGACCAGGCTCAAGGAGCCGGGCGCACGGGCTAACGGCTTAACAAGCCGCGCACGGGTAAATACCCGTCGGGGCAATGCGAGCTGATCACGGCCCGCCGCTGTTCGCCTCGCACACTGCAGCAGAACGTCGTCTGGCCACTGGCGCCAGGCGGCGTTATCGACTCACCGGGGAGTTATGTCCAGCACAGGCCATGCAGAGGCTGCCGGGCTCAGACGGACGGACGGCCGGGATCTGAACCCCGCCAAGCGCGGCGGCGAACGCAAATCCGCGTCCTGGCACGTCCTGAAGCACAACCGCTTCCGCGTCTACTTCGCGGGCAGCCTCATCTCGAGCCTGGGCACCTGGCTGCAGAACACCGCCCAGATGCTCCTCGCCTATCAGCTGACGCACTCCGCCTTTGCCGTTGGCCTGATCACCTGCGCTCAGTTTTCCGGCTTCCTAGTCGTGGGCCCCTGGGCGGGAGCGCTGGCCGGCCGCGTTGGCAACAAAAACGTGCTCGTCTTCACGCAGTTGTTGTCGGCTGCCGTGGCGGCCGGCCTGGCTTACCTGAAGTTCAATGGCACGCTTACCGAGAAGTCGCTGGTGATCGCGGCGCTCGTGATGGGCCTCGCCTTCACCTTCGCGCTGCCGGTGCAGACTGCGCTGGTTCCTCGCCTGGTCCCGCAGGGCGACACCAAGGCCGCCATGGCGATGAACTCGGTCTCCTACAACGCCGGACGGACCCTGGCGCCGGCTCTCTGCGTCGCCGTGCTCGCCAGCGTCGGCGCCGCGTGGGCATTCGCGCTCAACGCGATCTCGTTCATCATCTTCGCGGCGATCATCATCGCGCTCCACCCCACCCGCACACCGAAGCAGGACAGGCACGCTCATGACTGGCTGGGGCTGCGCATCGCCGTATGGCAGCCGCGGATCCTGCTGCTGCTTGCCATGGTGGCCGCCGTCACCATCGCCGATGATCCGATCCTCGTGCTTGGGCCAGCGCTAGCTCATCAGGTGCTTGCCGTCGCCAGCATCTGGCCCGCGTACTTCCTCTCCGCGCTCGGCCTGGGAACGGTGCTGGGCGCAATGGTGCCGACCAGGCCGTCGACCGCGCGCCGGGCCGCATGGCCCCTTCTCGGGCTGGGGCTCTCCGTCGTCGTCTTCACATCGGGCATCAACGTGTGGCTCAGCCTGCTGGCTGCCCTCTCGGCAGGGGTGGCCGCGTTGCTGACCGGGGCCGCCGCGCAGTCCCTGCTGCTGAAGACGGCAGGCCCGCGGCAGGCCACCCAGGTGATGGCGCTCTGGGCGGTCGCCTGGGCAGGCAGCAAGCCGCTGGCCTCACTTGCGGACGGCTGGCTCGGCAGCCACCTTGGGGTATTTCATGCTGGAATGATCCTTGCCGCCCCGGCGATCGCCGTCGCCCTCCTCGAGATCTTGCTGTGGGGCGGCGTCAAGAACAAGCTGAAGCGCTCCGTGCGCGCCTATAACGAGTCACATCCTCCTATCCCGCCATTGCCGCAACGTATGCCTCTGCAGACCCATTAGCTTTCCCACGTCATTCGGGTTGGTCGCCGACGGGCGAGGGCCCGCTTTCCCGCTGATGGATCCCATCTGTACGCGGCGCAACCTCCAGCCAGGCCAGCGCGCCCTGATCGAACGAACGTTCGGCACAGAATAGGTCAGCCGCAACCTTTCTTCACTTGCGCATGCCTGGTGAAGTGCCGATCCTGGTTTTAGGGATCGTCAGGTCCGCCCGCCACACGGCACGAGCCGGCTCGCCGTTCCTGGGGGAGGAGGTGTGATGGCCAAGTACCACTCGCGTCCTTCGGCGCAGTACCGTTACGAGCACTACGACCCCCGCTGACCAAGTCAGCGACGCCTCGGGCGTCATCATGGGCGCCTGCAGAAGGCGGTTCTGTCCCTGTCGGCGCTCCTCGCGACCTAGCGCATGGCGGAGCGTCGGCAGCGGCCAGGCACGTTGTGCTCCTCCGGTGCCGCGGGACCGGCCGTGCCGGTGATCGTGGCGCTGCCCAGGACGAGGTCGCCATCGTAGAGGACCGCCGCCTGGCCCCTGGCCACGCCGCGGGCCGGCTGGCGCAGCCGGATCCGGAGCGTCACGCCGTCCGCCCAGGCGGTCGCCGGGTACGCGTCCCCGTGGGCGCGCAGCTGGACCAGGCAGCCGGCGGG
>JASHPR010000255.1 GCA_030038015.1 Streptosporangiaceae bacterium | reverse complement strand
AACCTCCTGCGACCCGGTCAGGCCATGCATCGCTGGCACCTCATCGGTGCCGGGCGAGTTGACCGCCGCAAGCCGGCTCCGCCTGGCGCCCGCGGTTCCGTCCGGCCATGGTTCCGGTTGCGCGGGCAGCCTGAGCAGCGCGTCGCCCGACTCGATCAGCGGGTGCGGCCGGACGCACCCGGTACCGGGCGGAATGGTCCCCGTGGCCATCGCGAGGGTGGTCTTGATCAGGCTGGCGATGCCAGCCGCCGCCCTGGTGTAACCGATGCATGCCGAGACGGCGCCGAGCGCCGCGGCGGTCCCGGCGCCGCGCCTGAGCCGGGTGAACGCGGTCAGCTCAGCCAGGTCAGCGGTCGCTGTGCCGGTGCCCTGACCCTCGATCAGCTGGATGTCCGCGGGATCGACGTCGGCCCGCTGGTAGGCCTGGAAAGCAGCCGGGCCGTCCGGTGACGGCGCGGAGATCGCCCCTGTGGCCCCGGTGGACCCCGCGGGTCCCGCGGTCCAGCCCGCGATCTCCGCGTACATGGGCACGTCCGCCGCGCGGGCGTCGGCCGAGCGTGCCAGCACAACGATGCCGCAACCGTCCCCGGGCAGAAGCCCGGCCGGGTCGGCCGCGTACACGCGCATCTGGCTGGTGCCCAGCGTGCTGGCTCGTGCCTGCAGCGCGAGCCAGACCGGATCGAGCCCGAGCTCGGCCCCGCCCGCTACCGCCAGATCCAGGTCCCCGGCCTGGAGCGCCTGGGCGGCCGCCACCACCGCGTGCAGCGACGACAGCGACGCCGCCTGCGGGTACGGAAGGTCGGTGGCGAACCCGAGCTCGGCGCGGACCAGCCCGGATAGGCCAGGCGTCGAGCTCGCGATGATCAGCCCAGTCCGGGCGCGGCCGGCCGCCTCGCGCAGGCCGGCGTCAGAAAGCGCGAGGGCGGTCATCTCCGCCGCGAGCTTCCGGACCAGCGCCTTGTCCTGCGCTCGGAGGTCAGGATCCTCGAGCGAAGCCGGTGCGGCCCCCCAGTCGTCGAGCAGTGCCGCGTGCAACTGCCCGCTCGGCCAGCCGGCCACCGGCCGGAACATGCGCCGACCAGCCAGGATCAGGCGGTGGAATCCGGCCACCTCGCTGGCGCCAGGGAACCGGCAGGCCACGCCGATGATCGCCACCGACCCGCCGTGATCTCCCTGACCGTCCATTGCTCCCCATCATGGAACGGCTACCGGGTCTCCCCGGTGATTTCCCAGTTATGAGGAATAATTGCTGGCTGGCTGCCCGTCAAGGGGAATGGCGAGACGCGCTGATTTCCCGCGCGAATGCATTTCTGGCCTATGTTAGAAGCCTTTGCCCGCTATGCGCCGCCGCGCCCGTGCCGTCGTACCCCTCCCCGCAGCCACCTCAGGTAAGGCGACCTCGTTATTGGTGATGTGAGGCGGCGCTTCGTGAGCACGGTTCGGCAACGGTAACAACCCGCGCGCACGTGCGGGCGTCCTAGGGACGAGCGGGTCATCTGCTCTGGGAGGCGCCCGATGAGAAGGCTTCCGGTCGCGCGGTGGGCGGCGATCGTGGCCGCTGTGGTGCTGGCCGGATGCGGGGGCGCCGGTGCCCCGGCCGCCGGCGCGCCCGGGCCGGCCACGGCGACCAGCCCGCCGGGAACGTCCGGGCTGCTTCAGGGTAAGTACCAGGCCTGGGCCATCGCGTTCCCGGACCGGGACACCGGCTTCGCCGCGATCTCCGGGTCCGCCGGTGCGAGCACGACGGTCCGGTCGTGGATCGAGCGGACGACCGACGGCGGCAGGGTCTGGATGGCCGGCCGGCCGGCCCTGGGCCCGGACCAGCCCGGAGCGCAGCTCGGCCTGGCGTTCGTGTCCGGGCAGCAGGGATGGGCGTACTGGCCCGGCCTGTTCTTCACCCGCGACGGCGGCGCGACCTGGCGGGCCGAACGCACCCCGTTCCGGCGGGTGGGACCGGTCGCGGTGGCCGGGGCCTCGACGTGGGTGGTCGGATACGGCTGCGCGGATGGCGGCTGCCCGGCCGTCATCTACGCCACGGACCGGGTCGGTGGCGCGCTGCGCCGGCTGGCGGACCAGCCGGCCAACACCGGCGGCGTCATCGCGATGCGGCGCCCGACTGCGGCGGTGGCCTGGCTGCTGCTCGCCGGGCCGCATGGCCTGCCGAGCCTGGTGACGACGAGCGACGCGGGCCGGTCGTGGGCGGACCGCCCGCTGCCGTGTCCGGCCAGCGAGCCCGCCTGGCAGCTGTCGGCGGCCGGTCCCGGCTCGCTGTGGCTGGTCTGCGAGGGGACGCCGCAGTCCCAGTTCACGCCCGGTGTCATCTACCGGACCGTGGACGGCGGGCGCTCCTGGACACAGATGGCGGGCGAGCTCTCGCTGGGTGTGTATGCGGTGAGCAACCGGGTGGCGTGGGCGGTGCAGGACGACCCGTCCGAGTCGGTCATCGTCCGCACCACCGACGGCGGGCGTACCTGGCACACCGTGCTGAGCCGCGGGAACACCGGCACCGTCGTGGAGGCGTTCGTCCCGCAGGGACCGGACGGCGCGCAGGCGGTCGCGTGCATATTCAGCGCCAGCGGCGAGCGCTTCGTCGCCTACCGCACGCGCGACGCCGGCCAAACCTGGCAAGCCACCGCGCTCCCGGCATGAGCGCCGATGTCAGCGGTCAACCGTGCTCAAGCAGGACGGCAACAGTTGCGTGTCGCCACCGGGATCTGGTTGTCCGGCGGCGAAGACTGCCGGATATGCCGGAGCTGGCGCGAGTAGGCCGTTTCGGTCCGCTGATTCCTGGGCGCCCGGGCGTTCCGGGGCCGGTTACCTGGCGCCGGAGGGCGCAGTGCGCGGGGTTCCCGGCCGGGATGGGTCGGCGGCGGCTCAGGAATCCGGGTAGACCGAGCCGATTTCCAGGACCTGGTCTGAGGGTGATGAGCACGTAGTGATGTTGATCGGCACGTAGACGGCCTGGCGTGCGGTCGGCGGGTAGACCTTCAGCCAGTGCGCGGCGACCGGGCTGCAGCTGGAGCCGGTGAACAGGACGGTCTCGGCGACTCCCAGCAACGCGAGCGCGCGCTGGCCGGGCGCCAGGGTCACCGCCGGCCCCGGGGTTTGCATGATCAAGGGCCTGGGTGACCCGATCCGGCGGCCGCTGGAGTTCCCGGCCGTGACCAGCGACACGCCGGGGTACCCGTGGAGCGTGCAGGCGGTGCGGGACACGTTGGTGAAGCGCAGGTCGTAGATGGCGTGCTGGCCCGCGCCCTGGCTGAATGCCGCGGTGACCCGCAGCTGCGCCGGCGTGCAGGCGGCCGGGGCGGGCCGGGATGATGAGGCGCAGCCCGCCAGCGTGAGGGCGGCCAGGGCGGTGGCCGCCATCGGCGCGAGAACACGGATCGGAAGTGCCCGCATGCGGTTTGAGACGGAGGATGGCCGCGACCGGTTGGCCGCATCCGGGCCGATGAGGAAAATGACAGATCGGTGAGAAAGCCTGGGTGACATATCAGTGAGAAGACCCGAGAAAGACCAGCTCAGCGGAGCGCCGAGTGACAAGAAGGATGAGAACCTGCACACGTCCCCGTTCCGTACCTAAAACCCGCTCCGTGCCGCAGCCCCGTTGCCGTCCCTCGCCGCCCCTCAACCGCCCGCCGCCCGCCCCTTCCCCCTCATCCGCCCGCCGGGGCCGCCCTCGCGGCCACCTTCGCGCATCCGCAGTCGGCCAGCAGCTATGCCGCAGGTGCGCTATCCTGTGCCCATGCGTGCCGTCCGGCTGCTTCTTACCTAGCCGCGCCGACTTATCGTCGTTGGCGCGGCCGCCCCTCGTGTCGAGGGGCATTTTCTTTGCTGGTGATCTTCACCCGGAGGGTTTGCGGAGTCCGGACCGATTTCAATGGTGAGGGAAACAATGACAGCGGCCGAGAGCGCCGAACTGGCGCAACGCTACGACCCACGCGATGTC
>JASHPR010000254.1 GCA_030038015.1 Streptosporangiaceae bacterium | reverse complement strand
TCGGCGTGCAGCTGCGCCAGCACAGTCACACCTGGGGCTCGCACACCACCGAGTTCTTCGCGATCGGGACCGCGGTCAGGCCGCTGCGCGAGGACCACGTGATCCAGCGGCCCACGATGGTCCTCAGCCTGGACTCCTGACACCTGCGGGGGCTCCGCCCCTGCATCCCCCAGAACCCGCGCCCCCGGGTCCCCCCGAAACCCGTGCCTGCGGGGACTCCGCCCGCCCCTGCATTCCCCCAGAACCCACCCCGTACCTGCGGGGGCCCCGCCCGCCCCTGCATCCTCCCAGAACCCACCCCGTACCTGCGGGGGCCCCGCCCCCGCATCCCCCAGCAGCCCAGCACCCTTCGTGCGAGCCGCCCATAACGTATGAACTGCCTGAAACCGTCACCTTCAGCCGGCCAGGTAATGATGTCGTGGACTCCTTGCTGTTCAAACAGTGACAGCGTGGAGTCCACCACATCATTGACCCGCGGCGCTGAGCCGGGAGACGGTGTCCGGCGGCCCGCCGGACACCTGGCGACGGCGCGGGGCGCCCGGTCCGGCGGGACACGCCGGCTGGCTCAGCCGGCCTGCGGGCCGCTGATCGCATCGAGCACCTGGGCCAGCCGGGCGCGCAGCCCGCGCCGCTCCCGCGCGGGCTCGCCGGCGGCGACGCTGACCAGGTGCTGGGCGGCGTCAAAGGAGACCGGCGCCAGGCCCGGCGCCACGCTCAGGTACTCGTGCGCCATGCCGTCGAGTTCCGGGTCGCCCGCGTCCAGGGCCAGGATGGTCGCGCCCACCTTCCGCGCGTCGTGCACCCGCTCGAGCAGCGGCGCCGGCGCCGCCTCGGGGGTGACCACGAACAGCGTCTCTCCGCGCCGCGCCTCCTCCAGCCGGCTCAGGCCGACGCGCAGGTGCGGCGGGGCCCCGGGCGGCGGGACCCAGCGGACCAGGGTCGGCGCCAGGCCGGGGATCCCGGCCAGCCGGCTCTCCTGGTCCAGGTGCGCCGCGAGGTGCCAGGGCTCATCGTCCGGCGTCCCGACGATCAGCAGGCCGCCGGCGCTGCGGGACGCACATCCGCGCAGCGCACGGGCGAAGGCCGTGGTCTGCCGGAGCCACGAGCTGGGACCGAGGAGGATGCGCAGGGCAGCAACCTGGTCCGCATCCACCGTTCCATAGTGCACGTTCGCGGCCGGTGGCGCAGCAGAATCGTGATCAGCCGGCTACGCCCCGCTTGCGCTGGGCCGGGAGCCGGGCCGGCGGGCGGCGCCGGGCTAGGATCATGGAATGGCCGCTGCCCGGGTGCCGCAGGAGATTGCAGAGGAAGCCGCCCGCCTGTCGGTGGGCATTCTGGGCGGCACCGGGGACCAGGGCCGGGGTCTCGCCCGGAGGCTCGCCATGGCCGGCAACCGGGTGATCATCGGCTCCCGTGACGCCGCCCGCGCCGTTGCCGCCGCGGCCAGCGTTGGCTCCCCGCCGCTGGTGACCGGGGCGGAAAACGGGGAAGCGGCCAGCGCCGCCGACCTGGTGATCGCGGCCGTCCCCTGGGAGGGCCACGCCAGCCTGCTGGGCCGGCTGGCCGGCGCGCTGCAGGGCAAGGTCGTCGTCGACTGCGTCAACCCGATCGGCTTCGACGCACGCGGCGCCTACGCGATCGCCGTGCCGGAGGGCAGCGCCGCAGAGCAGGCGGCGGCGGTGCTCGGCGGAAGCACGGTCGTGGGCGCGTTCCACCACGTGTCGGCCACGCTGCTGCTCGACCCCGACGTGACCGACCTCAACCAGGACGTCCTGGTCCTCGGCGACGACCGGCACGCCACCGACCTGGTCCAGGCACTCGCCGAGCGGATGCCCGGGGTGCGCGGCGTGTACGCCGGCCGGCTGCGCAACTGCGGCCAGGTCGAGGCGCTGACCGCCAACCTGGTCTCGGTGAACCGGCGCTACAAGGCCCACGCCGGCCTGCGGATCACGGACATCGAGCCCTGACCCGGCGCGCCCGGGCCGCCGGGTCAGCGGTAGGAGTACTCCTCGGTCGGGAAGCTGCCGGCCACGACGTCCTCGGCGAACGAGCGGGCGGCCTGGCCGAGCACGCTGCGGATGTCGGCGTACCTCTTCACGAACTTCGGGGTGCGCTCGGACAGCCCGGCCATGTCCTGCCAGACCAGCACCTGGGCGTCGCAGCCCGGCCCGGCCCCGATGCCGATCGTGGGGATGGACAGGCTGGCGGTCACCCGGGCCGCCAGTTCGGCGGGCACGGCCTCGAGCACCAGCGCGAAGGCGCCCGCCGCCTGCAGCGCCTTGGCGTCGTGCAGCAGCCGGTCGCCGTCCTCGCCGCGGCCCTGGACCCGGAACCCGCCGAACGCGTTGACCGACTGGGGCGTCAGGCCGAGGTGGGCCATGACCGGTATCCCGGCCGCCACCAGGTCTTCCACCTGGCGCAGCACCCGCTGGCCGCCCTCCAGCTTGACCGCATGCGCCCCGGCTTCCTTGAGGAACCTGACGCCGGCGGCCAGCGCCGCCTCGGGCGAGCCCTGGTAGGAGCCGAACGGCAGGTCGGCGACCACCATGGCCCGGGTGGTGCCGCGGACCACGGCGGCGGTGAGCGGGATCAGGTCATCGACGGTCACCGGGATCGTGGTGTCGTGCCCGAAGACGACCATGCCGGCCGAGTCGCCGACCAGCAGCACCGGGATTCCAGCCTGGTCGAACACCCGTGCGGTGAGCGCGTCGTACGCGGTGAGCATCGGCCACTTCTCCCCGCGGGCCTTGGCCGCCGCGATGTCGCGGATGGTGATCCGCCGCTGGGCGCGCCCCCCGTACAGCGGCTCGGGCTCCCTGGTCCGCGCGGTGGTCGCGGCCATGCGTGAGTCACCTGCCAGTGCAGTCATCCGTTGACCTCCATGTCTCGAGGCGCCCCTATGGCGTACCCGGACACCCTGATCATCGCACGTCACCGGAGGGTGAGAACAGGCCAGGCGTAGCGTAGCCGGGTAGACCCTCGGCGGAGGCAGCACCGAGACCGACAGGAGGGGCGAATGCGGCTGACAAAGCTGGGACACGCCTGTGTCCGGCTGGAAAAGGACGGGGCGGCGCTGGTGATCGACCCCGGGGTCTGGAGCGGCGACGACGCCCTGGACGGCGCCAGCGCGGTCCTGGTCACCCACGAGCACCGTGACCACGTGGCCCCCGACGCCCTGCGCGCCGCGATGAACGCGAATCCGGGCCTGCAGCTGTGGACGAACGCGTCGGTTGCCGGGCAGTTCGCCGACCTCGGCGGCCGGGTCCACGCCGTCGGCCACGGCGACACGTTCACCGCGGCCGGATTCGACGTCCACGTCTACGGCAGGGATCACGCGCAGATCCACCCCGACATCCCGATCGTTCCGAACACCGGGTTTGCCGTGGACGGGGAGGTGTTCCACCCTGGCGACTCGTTCACTGTTCCCGGGGAACCGGTGCCGACCCTGCTGCTGCCCATCGCCGCGCCGTGGCTCAAAATGGCCGAGGTGATCGACTACACCCGCGAGGTTTCCCCGCAGCGGGCGTACGCGATCCACGACGCGCTGCTGAACGCGAACGGCCTCGGGCTGATCGGCCAGCTGATGACGCTGGTGGCCGAGCCCGCCGGGACGGCCTACTCCCGGCTGGAGCCCGGCACCACGGTCGATGTCTAGCCGGCCGTCCGCGGCAGCGACTCGCGCCACCGGTTGGTGATGGGCAGGCGGCGGTCCCGGCCGAAGTTCTTCCCCGTGATCTTCGGGCCCGGCGGGTACTGCCTGCGCTTGTACTCCGCCTTGTCCACCATGCGGATCACCCGCTCCACGAGGGCGGGGTCGTGGCCGGCCGCGACCAGCTCGGCGGCGCCCATGTCGTGCTCCACGTAGCCGTCGAGGATCGCGTCCAGCACCGCGTAGTCCGGCAGCGTGTCGCTGTCCATCTGCCCCGGTGCCAGCTCCGCGCTTGGCGGCTTGGTGATCGAGTTCTCCGGTATCGGCGGGGTCTCGCCGCGGCTTTCCGCCTGGCCGTTGCGCCACCGTGACAGCGCCCACACCAGCGTCTTGGGCACGTCCTTGATCGGCGCGAAGCCGCCGGCCGAGTCGCCGTAGAGGGTGGAGTAGCCGGTGGCCAGCTCGCTCTTGTTGCCCGTGGTGAGCACCAGGTGGCCCTCGGCGTTGGACAGCGACATCAGGATCATGCCGCGGATCCTGGCCTGCAGGTTCTCCGCGGCCAGGCCGGAGAGGTCAAGCTCCGCATCGAACGCGTCGACGATGGACCGGATCGGCACGGTCCTGGCGTGCAGGCTCTGGCGCTTGGCTAGGTCCTCCGCGTCGGTGATGGAGTGCTCCGACGAGTAGCGGCTGGGCATGAGCACCACGTGCACCCGGTCCGGGCCGACCGCGTCGGCCGCGATCGTCGCGGTCAGCGCCGAGTCGATGCCCCCGGACAGGGCCAGGATCACCGACCGGAAGCCGTTTTTGCGCACGTAGTCGCGGGTGCCAAGGACCAGGGCCGAGTAGACCTCGTCGAGGTCGGGCAGCCGCGGCCAGGTGGCGCGCGGCGCCGGGCCGCCCGCGGGGCCGGGGGCGGGCAGCGCAGGCAGCTCCAGCCGCCTGATGGTGATCACCGAGCCGTCGCGCGCGTCGACCGGGGTGTCCGACGGGCACGGGGACGGGGCCGCGGCGGGGAGGTCCAGGTCGGCGACGATCAGCTCCTGCTCAAACTGGGGGCCCCTGGCCAGCAGCCCGCCCGCGGCGTCTACGATGATCGAATCGCCGTCGAACACCAGCTCGTCCTGGCCGCCCACCATGTTCACGTAGGCCAGCACGGCGCCCGCCTCGGCGGCCCGGCGCTGGCAGAGCTCCAGGCGGGTATAGTCCTTGCCGCGCTCGTACGGGGAGGCGTTGGGCACGGCGAGCAGGCCCGCGCCGGCCGCGCGGCAGACGGCGACCGGGCCGCCGTCCTGCCACAGGTCCTCGCAGATCGCGATCGCCACGTCCACCGGGCCGCCGTCCGCCGGGATGCGGACCACTGGCAGGATGTCGCCGGGCACGAAGATCCGGTACTCGTCGAATACGCCGTAGTTCGGCAGGTGGTGCTTGGCCGACCTCACGGCGACGGAGCCGTTGTACAGCAGCGCCGCGGCGTCCAGCGGCGCCCCGGCGGGCAGCCCGACCCGCGGCCGCATCCCGGTCCTGCGGCCCAGGTACCCGGTGATCACCGCGATGCCGCCGAGCCCCTCGGCGGCCAGCCGTTCCGCCGTGGCCCGCAGCGCGGCGATCGACGCGTCAACGAACGACGCGCGCAGCGCCAGGTCCTCGACCGGGTAGCCGGTCAGCATCATCTCCGGGAACACCACCAGCCGGGCGCCCCGCTCCGCGGCACGCCTGGTCCAGTCGATGACGAGGGCTGAGTTGCCGTCCAGGTCCCCCACGGTCGCGTCCACCTGGGCGAGGGCGATGCGCATCTCGGGCACGCGCCCAGCTTAGCCGCGCCAGGCGTTCATGATCCCGGAGGAATGCGCCCAGACGGCGCGCCACATCCTCCATCCTCCTGGTCATGGGCTGAGCGGCCCTCAGGTGCGGTGTTAACGCGTTGGAAACACGGGCGGGGCAGACTGGCGGCGTGGACAGGCAGGAAGAGTTCGTGCTGCGGACGCTGGAGGAACGCGACGTCCGGTTCGTTCGCTTGTGGTTCACCGATGTGCTCGGCTACCTCAAGTCGGTGGCGGTCGCCCCCGCCGAGCTGGAGGGCGCGTTCGCCGAGGGCATCGGGTTCGACGGGTCCGCGGTGGAGGGATTCGCGCGGGTCTACGAGGCAGACATGATCGCCAGGCCGGACCCGTCGACGTTCCAGCTGATGCCGCTGCGCGGTGAGGCCGCCGTGGGCCGGATGTTCTGCGACATCCTGATGCCGGACGGGACGCCGTCCTACGCCGATCCCCGCCACGTGCTGAAGCGCGCGCTCAGCCGCGCCGCCAACCTCGGGTTCAGCTTCTACACCCACCCCGAGATCGAGTTCTTCCTGCTGCGGGAGAAGCCGGAGCCGGGGCAGAAGCCGCAGCCGATCGATACCGGCGGCTACTTCGACCACACGCCGCACACGATCGCGCACGACTTCCGGCGCAGCGCGATCGTGATGCTGGAGAACATGGGCATCTCGGTCGAGTTCAGCCACCACGAGGGCGCGCCGGGCCAGCAGGAGATCGACCTGCGCTACGCCGACGCGCTGACCACGGCCGACAACGTGATGTCGTTCCGGCTGGCGATGAAGGAGGTTGCGCTGGACCAGGGGGTCTACGCCTCGTTCATGCCCAAGCCGTTCACCGAGCACCCCGGCTCGGGGATGCACACGCACATGTCGCTGTTCGAGGGCGACCGCAACGTCTTCTACGAGCCGGGCGGCGAGTTCCAGCTGTCCAAGCTCGGCCGGGCGTTCATCGCCGGGCTGCTCACCCACGCCGCGGAGATCACCGCGGTGTGCAACCAGTGGGTGAACTCGTACAAGCGGCTGTGGGGCGGGGACCAGCGGATCGCCGGCGCGGGCGGGGAGGCGCCCGCCTACATCTGCTGGGGCCACAACAACCGGTCGGCCCTGGTCCGGGTGCCGATGTACAAGCCGCAGAAGGGCAACGCCACCCGGATCGAGTTCCGCTCCATCGACTCGGCCTGCAACCCGTACCTGGCGTTCGCGGTGATCCTGGCGGCCGGGCTCAAGGGGATCGAGGCGGACTATGAGCTGCCGCCCGGAGCCGAGGACGACGTGTGGGCGCTGACCCCGGCCGAGCGCCGCGCGCTGGGCATCGCGCCGCTGCCGCAGTCCCTCTCCGAGGCGTGCAACGTCATGGAGAGCAGCGAACTGGTCGCCGAGACGCTCGGCGAGCACGTCTTCGACTTCTTCCTGCGGAACAAGCGCGCCGAGTGGGAGGAGTACCGGCGCCAGGTCAC
>JASHPR010000253.1 GCA_030038015.1 Streptosporangiaceae bacterium | reverse complement strand
TCATCTTGACCTCTTGGTTGTGCGTACGCGCCGCGCCATGGCCGGTGCCGCGCTCGCCACCTGCTTTGGCCAGCCTGTCACGGAACGCCCGGGGGGATGGAACCGTGTGGCGGGCTAACTGCCCGGCAGCTGGAATTTCCCCGCTCGGCCAGCGAGTGCGGCTGGGGCGAACACCGGGCACGCTCGCCACCGGAGTCCAGGGTTCTCCCGGTGCCGGACTGTGACCACAGGCCTCTTGGGCGTCCCGCAGCGACTTGTAGCCGCGTAGGCCAAAACCGACAAGGCCGACGCCCGGCATCTGCGGGTCCACCTGCTGGCCGGGGACCTGCCCGAGTGCTGGATCCCGCCGCAGCACGTGCTGGAGGCCCGGGCCACGGTGCGGCTGTATAAGGACCTGGTCGATGAGCGGGGCGCCTGGCACCAGCGGGTCGCCGCCGCCTTGTTCCACCAGGGCGTGCCCGCGGCCGTGTCGGCCGCCAAGCCGGCCGGCCGGGCCGCGGCCACCCAGGCGCACCTGTCACCGGCCGGCCGGCAGACGGTCGACACCGGGCTGCGCCAGACCGGCCGGCCGACCGCCGAACTGGACCCGCTGCGCCGGCAGCTGGAGATGTACTCGCGCCGCCAGTGCGGCTGCGCCGCGCTGCGCCGGGCCCACTTCGGCATCGGCGCGGTCACCTCGGTGGCGATCTGGGCCGAACTCGGCGACGTCCGCCGGTTCACCAGCTCCGATGACGTGGTCCGCCACACCGGGCTGGACATCACCGTGCACTCCTCCGATGCCAAGCGGCCCCCCGGGAAGCTGTCTCGCCAGGGACCGCCGCTGCTGCGCTGGGCCCGCCTCCCGCCCCGCCGCACCGGACTACGGCTACTACACCGCGACCCGGGACCGGCGCGACGGCGGGCTGGCCACCTTGTCGGTGGCCCGCAAGCTGGCCCGCCGCTGCTACCACACCCTGCGCGAGCTCGGAGAGGAGGCACTGGCCCCCGCGGCGTGAGCTCACCGGCCCCCGCGCCCGCCGCGCCCCACGACCGATGAACCTGCGGCCGGCTCCCGCCATGACTCTGCTGCCAGGCCCAGCCCTGGGCAGCCTCCATAGAACGAGCGGCCGCACCCCCAGCCGGGACACCCGATCACGCATCATGTCGCCGGAGCAGCAGCGCAACGCTCCGCGCACCGAGATAAGACTGAGCGCCCGGCGGGTCGGGGACCGCCATCTTGCCCCACCTGCCAGCCGCCCAACCCAGCAGAGGTGTGTCCCAATGACCTGAGCCAACCCGCCCTGCTTCCTCCCGCGCCATTGCCGGGCGCCGGCACCTATAAGGAAGCAGGGGCAAAATCAGTCGCCCCTTCCCGGCCTTGACAGCGCTGGGGCCCTCACAGATAAGAGTCAGTTCTCTGCGGCCGAGCCCAGCTCATTCCTGTCCGCCTGAACTGCGTCCGGCTTGCTGCCCCTCTGCCTGACGTGCTTGAACTGCCGGGTGAGCCAGATCGGGACCAGGAAGGGCCACGTCCAGACAGGTGGTGTATGAGAAAGCCACCTCGCGATCGGTTTCTATTTAAGCACCAATAGCCTCGATTGTCACGCCATTCGCATCAGTTTCAGCGATGGCGGCAGTTTTCTTGCACGCGGTGAGGATTTCGGGGCCCATGCAGCGGCGGGCTTCGGTCCATTCGTCGTTCTGCTCGGCAAGAACGGCGCCGGCAAGGCGGAGGATGGCATCACGCGAGGGGAAGATGCCCACGACATCGGTTCGCCGGCGGATTTCCTTGTTCAGCCGCTCCTGCGGGTTGTTGGACCAGATCTGGCGCCAGATCTCGCGAGGGAAGGCGGTGAAGGCCAGGATGTCCTCGCGCGCGTCGTCGAGGTGCGCCGCGGCCTGCGGGAACTTCGCCTCGAGCGCGGTGACGACCTGGGCGTGCTGGGCGCGCACCGAGGCAGCATCAGGCTGCTCGAAGATGGTGCGCACCAGGGTGGCCACCCACGGCTGGGCGGACTTGGGCACCTTGGTGGCCAGGTTTCGCGCGTAGTGCAATTGTAAAGAAATAACGTGGTGGGTCTTGGGTTGGTGTTCGATGTTGCGGTATGACGATCTCGTCCGATGTGCGCGACCAGCTGGCGTTGAGGTTGGAGGTGCTGTCGCCGCATCTGAACGAGCGGCAGCGGCGGTTGATGCTGGGGGTGGAGGCACGGTTGCTGGGGCATGGCGGGGTCCGGGCCGTCGCCCAGGTGGCGGGGGTGAGCGAGACCACCGTCCGCACCGGCGTCTTCGAGCTGGAGGAGGGCCAAGATCCGTTCCCGGATGGCCGGGCCAGGCGGCAGGGCGGGGGCCGCAAGAACACCGAGGAGCTGGATGCGGGGCTGGTCCCGGCGCTGCTGGCGCTGGTTGATCCTGATGAGCGGGGGGATCCGGAGTCGCCGCTACGGTGGACGACCAAGTCGCTGCGGCACCTGGCCAGGGAGCTGACCCGGCAGGGGCATCCGGTCTCGGCTCCGACGGTGGGACGGCTGCTGCGGGCGGCCGGGTTCAGCCTGCAGGCCAATGCCAAGACGCTGGAGGGTGCCCAGCACCCCGACCGGGACGCACAGTTCCGCTATATCAACGAGCAAGTAAAAGACCACCAGGCCGGCGGGGAGCCGGTGATCAGCGTGGACACCAAGAAGCGGGAGCAGCTGGGACGGCTGCCGATGGCCGGGCGGGAGTGGCGGCCCAAGGGCGAGCCCGTGCAGGTCGAGGATCACTCCTTCTTCTTCACCGGGCCGGAGGTGGAGCAGGCGATCCCGTACGGGATCTACGACATCACCCGCGACAGCGGCTGGGTGAACGTCGGTACCGACCATGACACCTCGGTGTTCGCGGTGGAATCCATCCGCCGCTGGTGGCGGGCCCGTGGCCGGGAAGACTACCCGGACGCGTCCCGCTTGCTGATCACCGCGGATGCGGGCGGCTCCAACAGCTACCGCTACCGCGTGTGGAAGAGCGAGCTGGCCGCTTTGGCGGCGGAGACCGGGCTGGCGATCACGGTCTGCCACTTCCCGCCCGGCACGTCGAAGTGGAACAAGATCGAGCACCGGCTGTTCAGCCACATCACCATGAACTGGCGGGGACGGCCGCTGACCAGCCATGAGGTGGTCGTCCAGACGATCGCGGCGACCCGCACCAGCCGCGGCCTGCGCGTCGAGGCCGTGTTAGACCCCGGTGATTACCCCACCGGCGTGGCGGTCAGCAAAGAGCGCTTCGCCGCCCTGCCGCTGCAACGCCACGCCACCCACGGCTCCTGGAACTACACCCTGCAGCCGGCGGCAGCCACCCCCGCCGTCAGCGAAGGCACCGCCGGCCAGCCCGCCGGACCGGCCCGCCGCCGTCAGGAGATGCTGGCCAAGCTCAACGACGAGCGGCTGACCGGGATGACCAGCGCCGAACTCGCCAGCCTGTGCACCGCGCTGGCCCAACCGCAGGCAGCCCGCGCCCAGCAGCGCTACAGCCAGCAGCGCGAAGGCCGCGCCCGCCGGGCCGCCGGCAAGCCACGCGGCAAGCCACTATTCGACGATCCCGCCCGCGTCCTGCTCACCCTCCTCTACCAGCGGCAGGCGTGCTCCATGAACGTGCTCGCCGACCTGCTCGAAGTCACCGCCACCTGCATCGGTGACCTGGTCGGGGAAACCCGCGAAGTCCTCGATGACCACGGCCATGCCACCGGCACGGCGGCCATCCGCTTTCCCGCCGCACAAGCGCTTCGCGTGTTCCTCGACAGCGACGCCCGCCCCAAGCGCGCCCAGATCATCGAACAGCTCTCCCATCCGGCGCTGACCGGGCTCAGCCGCCCGGCCCTGCACGACCTCACCAGGCGACTCGCAACGCTGCAAGCCGCCCACGCCGAACGCCTCGCCTATCAGCGGCGCGGCGGCCTGCGCCAGCCCGGCGCCCGCGGCGGCGTCTTCCACCAGAAGATCAGCAACGATGAGCGCGTCCTGCTGGCCATCCTCTACCAGCGGCGCCTGTGCACGATGGACGTGCTCGCCAGCCTCCTCGATGTCTGCCGGTCTGCCATCGGCAACGCCATCCGCGAAACCCGTCCGCTCCTGCACCAGGCCGGCCATGTCCCCACACCAGCCACCGCCCGCTACCGCACCGGCAGCGACCTGCTGGACGCCGCGGCATCCTCGCCAGACTCCACATCCCAAGACACAGCAAGTTGAATCTTTACAATTGCACCGATGCCGGAACATACTTACCAAGATCCCGGCCGGTATGCAGGCCGAGGTCAAGGACGCCTTCTGGGCGATCTTCGACACCGAGGACCTCAAGACGCCGCCCGGCCCGCGCCTCGCGGAGATCATCGATCACCGGATCGACGAGCTCGCCGCCAGGTACCGGGCGCTCTACCCGGCCGCGGTCAAGATCTTG
>JASHPR010000252.1 GCA_030038015.1 Streptosporangiaceae bacterium | reverse complement strand
GCCCGCGTCTCCTGGGCCAGCGGCCGGCGCGTCTGGCGGGGCGGGCGGGACCAGGGGCCCGGACGCGCCCGGCGGACGCGGCGCCGGAGCGCCGCCCGCGGCACCGGGGAACCGCGGCGGGACGGCGCCCGAGGAATCCACCGGCGTCGGCGCATCCCGCCCTGCCGGGCCTTGGGGCTGACCGGACAGGCCTGGCTGGCCAGGCTGGGCCGGCTGCCCTGGCTGAACAGACGGGCCCGGCTGACCAGGCTGGCCCGGGGCACCCCGCGCGGCGGGCATACCCGGGGAACTGGCGGCACCGGCGGGCCCCGCCGCACCAGGCGCAACCGCACCGGAGGCACCGGATGCGGCAGATGCACCCGGCGACCCGGATGGGCCCTGGGGGCCTGCCGGTCCCTGCGGGCCCGGGGCCGCCGCAGGAGCCGCGTTCTTCGCGGGCGAGGCGACCACGCCGTACGGCCCGTAGAGGTCATCCGCGCTATGCTCGCCGGTGGTGCCGTAGCGCCCGACAGGGTCGTAGCGGATCGGGCCGTACGGGTTCGGCGGCCCGTCGTCGGCCGGCCCGTAGGGGTCCGGCGCCCCGCCCGCCGAATCCGCGCCGTTCTCAGCGGCGGACGCCGGCGTGTACGTCCGTTCCCGGCCGCGGGCCGCCTCGTCGGCCGCCCGTGATCCGGGACCCTGGCCGGGTGTCGAATGCTCCGCGCCCGGGACGGCCCGCTCGCCGCCCGGTCGCTGCTGGTCCCGCTCCTCGTTGGCCACGGTCGTTCCCCTAACCGTCCATCAGCAAGCCGCACGCGGCGCCAGCCGGGCACCTGGCCCCGCGAGCCGGTAACACCACGAACCGCCACCTGCGCCAGAAGGGGCAGGCTGCCCGCGATACCGACACTCGATGTCATCCCCTACCAAGAATGGACCCACGGCTGGACACGCTCCGAACTCGATCTTTCCACGCAGAACAGGGCATCGTCTACCATCCGGAACAGCCGCGCGGGCCCTGGCGCAGCGCGGCCAGCCCAGCCATCTCCCGGCCAGGGCGGCTGGCTACCATCCGTTCAGGCTGGCCTGCCAGGCGGGAGAGCGGGCAGGGACCGGCAAGGCCGAGCAGCGAGGAGCCGACGTGCGCGCGGTCGTCATCACCGAGCCGGGGGGACCGGACGTCCTGAAGCTGACCGAGGTACCCGACCCGGTCGCCGGGCCGGGGGAAGTCCTGGTCGACATCGCGGCGGCCGGGGTCAACCGGGCCGACGTGATGCAGCGGCAGGGCATGTACCCGCCGCCGCCGGGGGCGCCGCCGTATCCGGGGCTCGAGTGCTCGGGCCGGGTCGCCGCGCTCGGCGAGGGGACGCACGGCTGGAACATCGGCGACGAGGTCTGCGCGCTCCTCGGCGGAGGCGGCTACGCCGGGCGGGTGGCGGTGCCGGCCGGGCAGCTGCTCCCGGTGCCGGCCGGCGTGACGCTCACCGACTCGGCCGGCCTGCCGGAGGTGGCCTGCACGGTGTTCGCGAACGTGTTCCAGCAGGCCGCGCTGCGGCCGGGAGAGACGCTGCTCGTGCACGGCGGCGCCAGCGGCATCGGCACCATGGCCATCCAGCTGGCGCGCGCGCACGGCGCCCGGGTGGCCTGCACCGCCGGCACGCCCGCCAAGCTCGACCGCTGCCGGGAGCTCGGCGCCGGCCTGGCGGTCAACTACAACGAAGAGGACTTCGTCGAGGCCGTCCGCGAGTTCACCGATGGCAGGGGCGCGGACGTGATCCTCGACATCGTGGGCGCCGCGTACCTGCAGCGGAACGTAACCGCGCTGGCAACGGGCGGGCGCCTGGCCATCATCGGGATGCAGGGCGGCAGCCGGGCAGAGCTCGACCTCGGCCTGCTGCTGCGGAAAAGGGCCAGCGTGCAGGCCTCGTCGCTGCGCGCCAGGCCGCTTGCCGAGAAGGCCGCGATCGTCGCCGCCACCAGAGAGAACGTCTGGCCGCTCATTTCCGCCGGGCGCGTGCGGCCGGTCATTGACCGGGTGCTGCCGCTGGCCGAGGCGCCCGGGGCGCACCGGCTGATGGAGTCGGGGGCGCACATCGGCAAGATCCTGCTTGCCACCTGAGCGGCGCGAACCTGCGTCGGCCCGCCCCCCCTGCGTGCAAAGCACTCGGCGGCTCGGACAGACTAGGCACATGAGCGACCAGACGAACCCCGAAAACGAACAGCGCTCCAGGGTGGTCGTGGTCGGCCCCGATGGCGTAGCGATGGAGACGGGCGCCGCCGAGGCCAGCGAGCGCCCGGTGACCGAGATGGTCGAGCAGCCGGCCAAGGTGATGCGGGTCGGCAGCATGATCAGGCAGTTGCTGGAAGAGGTCAAGACGGCGCCGCTGGACGAGAAGAGCAGGGTCAGGCTCAAGCAGATCCACAAGAGCTCGATAAAGGAACTCGAGGACGGGCTGGCGCCCGAGCTTGTCGAGGAGCTGGAGCGGCTCTCGCTGCCGTTCGCGGAGGACGAGGTGCCGAGCGAGGCCGAGCTCCGGGTGGCGCAAGCCCAGCTGGTCGGCTGGCTTGAAGGACTGTTCCACGGGATCCAGACCACGCTGTTTGCGCAGCAGATGGCCGCGCGCGCCCAGCTCGAGCAGATGCGGCGGGCGCTGCCGCCCGGCATGATGCCGCC
>JASHPR010000251.1 GCA_030038015.1 Streptosporangiaceae bacterium | reverse complement strand
GCCGCCCTGGGGCGCCGTAGCTGTCTGGCAGCAGCCGGATCGCCAGCGGCAGGGCGACGGCCCCGATCGGCACGTTGATCCAGAAGATCCAGTGCCAGTCGATTCCCTGGGTGACCGCGCCGCCGACGATCGGCCCCATCGCGACGGCCAGCCCGGCCAGCCCGCCGTAGATGCCGACGATCATCCCTCGCCGTTCGGCGGGGAACGCCGTCGTCAAGATCGTGAGGCTGAGCGGCAGGATGATCGCGCCGCCCACGCCCTGCACGGTGCGGGCGGCGATCAGCGCGGAGACGTTCGGAGCGAGCGCGCAGGCCGCCGAGGCGACGGTGAACAGAGCCAGGCCGATTGTGAAGATCCGACGGCGGCCGAAGCGGTCGCCGACAGCGGCGGCGGTGATGATGCCGGCGGCGAAGGCGACGTTGTAAGCGGTAAGCGTCCACTGCAGCGACGCGACGCCGGCGTGAAGATCGCGCTGCATGCGAGGCAGCGCCGTGATGACGACGACTGAGTCCAGAACGACCATGAAGTAGGCCGCCGAGGTCAGACCGAGGACCCAGCCAAGATGCGGGCTGGCAGCATGCGCGGTCTCCGGATTGCTGACGGTCATTCGAGTCCCTCCTAATTCGGTGTGACGGACTTTCACTGCGCGTGTCAGTTCCATCAAGCGCCGTTCGTCTTGGGTGCGCCTGTCGCCAGCACCCGGCCCTACGGCCGCTGCAGCCGCACCAGCGCCGGCCCGGCTCAGCCGGTATCTCCCGCTAGTGATGTAGACACCAGCGGGCAGCCCGAGTTGGCGGCACCGGCACCGCCCAGTTTCCGCCGGGTGCGGTGTCAGTACTGGCAGGAGCGGCGGGAGGCAAGGCAGTGAAAGGGTGGTTCGGTGAGCACGGACCTGCTAGCCCGGGCCAGGGCCGGCGACCAGCAGGCGTTCGGCGACCTCGTCGGCCCCTGCCGGCGCGAACTACAGGTGCACTGCTACCGGATCCTCGGCTCCGCCCTCGACGCGGAAGACGCCCTCCAGGAGACCCTGCTGGCCGCCTGGCAGGGCCTGGCCAGTTTCGAGGGTCGCGCATCGGTGCGGTCCTGGCTGTATCAGATCGCCACCCGGCGCTGCCTGAACGCGCTGCGCTCGGCCAGCAGGCGACCGCCGATGGACTGGCCGCCGCCGGGGGTTGAGCTGCCCGAGCCCACCCGGCTCGGCGAGGTGACCTGGCTGGAGCCCTACCCCGACATCCTGCTGGAGGGGCTCGCCGACGCCGCCCCCGGCCCCGAGGCGCGATACGAAGCCAGCGAAGCGATCTCGGTAGCCTTCGTGACCGCCCTGCAGTTGCTGCCGCCACGACAGCGAGCCGTACTGATCTTGCGGGATGTCCTGGGATTCCGGGCGAGCGAGGCCGGCGACATCCTGGAGTGCACCGAGGAATCGGTGACCAGCGCCCTCAAGCGCGCCAGGGCCACCCTGCAATACCGGCGCGCGCAGTCAGCCGACCTCAGACCGCCGCCGCCCGGCTCAGTGCTGGAGCATGCGCTCGTGCAGCGGTTCACCCAGGCCTACGAGGCGGGTGACGTGCGCGAGGTCGTCGCCTTGCTCACCCAGGACGCCTGGCTGATCATGCCGCCGGTACCGCTGCAGTACCAGGGCCGCGAGCTGGCCGCCCGGTTCCTGGCCGCGACCGGGTTCCGGCCCGGCCGCTCCGCCCGCCTCATACCGACCCGGGCCAACGGCCAGCCCGCGTTCGGCCTTTACATCCGCGACCCCCGGGCCCCGGTCGCGCACGCTAACGGCATGCTCGTGCTCACCCTCGCCGGCAGCCAGATCAGCGCCCTGACCGGCTTCCCCGGCACTAGTGCGCTGCGCATCTTCGGGCTTCCCCGGACGCTGCCTGACTGAACGCACGTCGCCGGAACCGCGCTCAGCCGTAGCGACCAGCATCCTCCCGGGCAGCGAGGCGCACTGCGCCGACAAGTTCCCCGCGGGAGAGGTAGACGCGCCCAGTCAGCCCTCCTCGTGGTGTCTAAATAGCCGACGGCGCCTCGCGCGGACCCACAATCGTGGTAAGTGCTGCGACCCATAGTCGTCACCCGCGGAGAGCTCGGACACGCCGGCCGGGAAGCCGTTGCCGCAAGATGATGAAAAAAGGAAACAGCAGGATGAGCGAGCCAGCGACATTCGCCAAGGTAAATGCCAGAAAGCGCTGGAGCCGCGTTCCTGGCCTGAGCGAGACGAGCACGCCACGGGAGCAGTTCTGGGCCGAGCGCCTCCGGGCCCTGAAACGCTACCTTGAGGGCACGTACGCCAGCAATGCCGAAAGCGCCCCAGCCGCCGCCCCGATGCGGAATGACGGCGGCTGAGTGCTCAGCAGACAAACTTGACAGCCAGTCAGGGTCGGTAGGTGCGATCACCGTCGCCAGCGGTGATGGCTAAGTACGCGATCTCATACCACGCCGCGAAGGACTACGTGCCTGGCGGACCGACCGGCATGGCCGCATGGGCCGGGTGGTTCCAGAACATCGGGGCGTGAGCTCGGAGCCGTAGAGGAGCTGCCGGGCTAACCTCTGCGGCCCCAGCCCTGTCCTGCGGTCGATTTCAGCCATCTGCCGTTATATGCGTCAGCGCAGCGGTGCGATGGTGAAGACCTGTCCGCCGGGCGCCATGAAGTAGTACGGGTGGCCTGGGTGCTTCACCTCGGGCAGCCCTGCGTCGAGCGCGGCGCGCATGATGGCGGCCGGGTCTTCCGCCCGCAATTCGAGCCATGTTCCGACCCGGGGATGGTCATCATCTAGTGCTTGGTCGGTGAACTCGATGCTGAGGCTGCCGCCGTCGGGGAACCGGACGACGAGCATCGGCTCGGCGATACCCGGGTACTCCACGCTGGTCACCGGCCCGCACCCGAGAACGGTCTCGAAGCACCGTTTCAGGTCCTGCCGCCGGTGCGGCTTGGCGAAGATGTGCGCATTGCTGCCGAGTGCAGTCATGGCCGTCCTTTCTGCCCAGCCTGGGATCGGGCGTCTACCATTCCGAGCCCCGCCTGTCCTTTGCACAGACACCGGTCGGAGCGGGAACTGGGCGGCGGGGCGCCAGGTTTTGCTCCCCGGTGGTGTCATTACTCATGACCGCTGGGCTAAGAGGAGGTCGCTGGGAGGCTGGAGGGGTGACTACCGAGCTGCTCGAACGGGCAAGGGACGGGGATGGGGAGGCGTTCGGCCAGCTTGTCGAGCCGTACCGTCGCGAGCGGCGGGTGCACTGTTATCGCGTCCTGGGCTCGCTGGCCGACGCCGAGGACCTGCTGCAGGAGACGTTCCTGGCGGCCTGGCAGGGCCTGCCCGGTTTCGAGCAGCGGGCGTCGCTGCGCAGCTGGCTATACCGGATCGCGACCAACCGCTGCCTGAACTGGCTGCGCTCGGCCGAGCGGCACACGCCAGTGAAGGTCGCCCGCCTGCCCGTCGAGCCGCCCGAGCCCACCCGGCTCGGCGAGGTCACCCGGCTGGAGCCCTATCCCGACACCCTGCTCGGCGAAGTTCCCGAGTCCGAGCCCGGACCCGAGGCCCGCTACGAGTC
>JASHPR010000250.1 GCA_030038015.1 Streptosporangiaceae bacterium | reverse complement strand
TCGATCGCCGCCCGCGTCGACCCCGGCCTGGTCGATGTGAACACCACGGTCGATTACGGCGCCGCCCAGGCGGCGGGCACCGGCAGTCCGGCGGCACCGGGTTCGCGATCCCGATCGGCACCGCCACCTCGATCGCCGCGCAGATCACCGCCGGGCACGCGTCCAGCATCGTGCACGTCGGCCCGACCGCGTTCCTCGGCGTCCAGCTCGAGCAGGCCAGCGCCGGCGGGTTCGGCTCGGGATACGGCGACGGCAGTCCCGCCCCGGCCAGCGGCGTGCAGATCCCCGGCGTCGTCTCCGGCAGTCCCGCGGCCGGATCCGGGCTGGCCGCCGGCGACGTCATAACCGCAGTCGCCGGCCACAGCGTCAGCTCCCAGGCCACGCTCCAGCCGTCATGGTCAACGACCTCAGGCCCGGCGAGCAAGTGACCGTCCAGTACACCGACACCACCGGCCAGCAGTACTCGGTGAGTGCAGTGCTGACAAGCGGACCCCCGGCCTGACAGCACACCGCAGCGGGCAACCCCGCCAGCGGATCGATCCGCCGACGGTGTCCCGACGGTCTCGCCGGGATGGTCGCTGGCGATCTGCTCGAAGGCGGCAGCTCGGCGAGGCGGGGGCGGCAGGCGCCAGCGGCCTTGAGAACGGGCAGGACGAGAGGACCCCTCTCCGCTTCTCGCGGATCTCGATTGCGCGGTGCGCGGGTCTGACCCGCTGCCCCGCGTCGTCCAGGGCCCTCTCGTTACGGTCAGTCCACTGCGCCGCGGTAGTCGTCGCGAGGGCCTAAGGTCCCTAACCTGTGGGGCCTTCGGGCCAGCGGTCGTGCCGGGCCGAGTTTCTCGCGGCGGCGCCAGACGGCGCCCATCGCTGATCGGTTACCGGCGAATTCCACCATGGCCCGGCCCCGTCCTGAATGGAGCCAGGCGGCGCACGCGAACCCGCGCTGACCCTGCCGCTGACCAAGGTCCCAGGTAATGCTGACCTAAGCACCTGCCGCTGGCGCCGGTTGCTGTCGTGCGCTGATGGGACCGGAACAGTGCCCGCTTCTGGACCTGGGGAGGGGGCATGAAAGCCAGCCCGAAGGCCGAACGTCTTACCGAGCCGGACCCGCCCGCCACGCACGGCCGCCTGGCAGGCGTCGTCACGCTGCTCACGACGGCCGGGGACGAGCGGTCGGACTGGGTGAACGCGGGGCAGGCATTGCAGCGCCTGCTGCTGTCCGGCACCTCGTTCGGGGTCACGGCTGCGATACACAGCCAGCCGCTGGAGATCGGCTGGCTGCGGCAGGCGCTGCGCGCACAGCTGCCGGACGGCAGCTACCCGCAGCTGATGCTCCGGCTCGGCGCGGCCATCCAGACCAACGAGAGCCCTCGGCGCGCTCCCGAGGACGTCATCCGTCCAGAGGGCTGGCATGGCTGAGGAACGCGAGCCGTGCTGGCAGGAGATCGGGAAAGCGGACTGTTTCCGGCTGCTAGCTGGCCAGCGGCTGGGCCGGATCGCGGTCGTGGACGACCTGGGACCGGTGCTCTTCCCGGTCAACTACCTGCTTGACCGCCACATGGTCGTGATCCGGACCAGCGAGGGAACCAAGCTGCAGGCCGCCGCCGGCGGCCACAAGGTCGCGTTCGAGGTTGACGGTACCGACGAGCTCACGAGCACCGGCTGGAGCGTGGTTGTCCGCGGTGAGGCCACAGAGGTCACCGGCGACACCGAGCTCGAACGCCTGCGGAGCCTGCCGCTCATCCCCTGGGCCCCTGGCGACCGGACCCGCTACCTGCGGATCCTGCCGGCAGCTGTGACGGGGAGGAGGATCCTCGCCCCCGACGGCAGACAGCAGGCGGGCTGCGCCGGCGCGCAGCTGATGAGCAGCGAAGAAGCCGCACCGTGGGAACGCGCGTAGCCACCTGCGAGTTTCACCCGGCGGACTACTGTCGATTCCGGGAGTGTCTGGAAGACCAGCTGCGCACGCTCGGCCGTCTCCTTGACATGGCGGGCTTCGGGTCCGGCCCTGCCACGATCGGGGCCGAGCTTGAGCTCGTGCTCGTCGACAGCGCGGGCAAGCCGCTCACCCGCAATCATGACATCCTGGCGGCTGTCGGCGACTCGAGAGTCACGGTCGAGCTGCACCGCTGCGACCTGGAGCTGAACGCGACGCCCTTGCAGCTCGCCGACCGGCCGTTCACGGCGCTCGGCGGCGAGCTGACCAGCCTGCTCGACCACATCGCGGCGGCGGCGAGTCGGCACGACGGAAGGCCGGCCCTTATCGGCATCCTGCCCACGATGAGCCTGGCAGACCTTGCCCTGGACCGGATGACGGACACTCCGCGGTACCTCGCGCTGAACCGAGGGCTGCGCCAGCTGCGGCGGGGCCCCCACCGCATCCGGATCACCGGGGAGGACGTGCTCGATCTGCCCAGTGACGATCTCGGCCCGGAAGGCGCGAACACCTCCTTCCAGGTGCACCTGCGGGTGGCGCCGGCGAACTTCACCCGCACCTACAACGCGGTCCAGCTGGCATCGGGCCCGGCCCTTGCGGTATCCGGCAACTCGCCGACATTCCTTGGCCGCCGGCTCTGGGACGAGACCCGGATCGCCCTCTACAAGCAGGCGGTCGACGAGCGCGACCCGAGCCAGCCACGCCGCCGTCCCGCGCGCACGGCGCTGGGTACTGGCTGGCTGCGCGGCGGCGCCCTGGAGCTGTTCACTGAGAGCGTGCGCCTGCATCCCGCGCTGCTGCCGGTCCTGAGCGACCGGGCCGAGTCCGACGATGACGGGCGCCAGCCGCCCGGCCTTGACGAGCTCCGCCTGCACCAGAGCACGGTATGGCGCTGGAATCGGGCGATCTACGACCCGGCGTCTGGCGGCCACCTGCGGATCGAGATGCGGGCCATGCCGTCCGGGCCGACCGTGACCGACATGATGGCGAACGCAGCGCTCCTGATCGGGCTGACGCTGTGGGTAGCGGGCCAGGACGATGCCTGGACCTACGCGCTGCCGTTCGAGCGCGCCGATCACAACTTCCACCGCGCCGCCCAGCACGGCCTGGCCGCACGGCTGAGCTGGCCGACCTGGCGCCAGGACGAGACCCGCACGAGTGCCGCCCGCGAACTCGTACCCGAGCTGATACCAGCCGCACGGCAAGGCCTGCTCGGCGCGGGAGTGGCAGCCGCCGAGGCAGACAGCATGCTCGACGTGATCACAGAACGCGCCGCCAGCGGCCAGACCGGCGCGGCCTGGCAGCGCACCGCCCTCGCCGCCGCCGAGACAGAACTCGGCCGCGACCGTGCGCTCGCGGCCATGTTCAGCCGCTACCTGGCCTGCGCCGCGACCGGTCAGCCGGTCCACACCTGGCCGGCAGCAGCCAGCCGTGCCCCTGAGCCATGACACGCAGCGCCGGGGGGCGACACTGGCGGGCCCGCGGGGCGGGCCCGTGGGTGCCCTTGCCGGTGAGCGGTGGTTAGGACGCCTTCAACTGGACCCACCAGGCGGGCGGAAGGTGTCATCGACCGCTTCTTCGGGGGTGCCGGTCTTTGGCCCGAAGGATGCGGGCATCCCGGACTCGGTGCACTGGCCGCTGCTGGCCAGGTAGATCCCGATGGCCCAGCAGCCGGCCCAGCCTGGTGACAATGCTCCAGGATCCGCCTGCCCAGGTCTGTCCCGCCGCGCTCAACCCGGTCATCCATCCCTGCCGCCGCCTTCTGGTTAGCCCGCCCGGTCCCAGGAGATCAGCCGCGCAGCCCGGCCTGGCAGGGAGCAACGCCCCCGGTCAGGGGACCCTTTTGCTGCCTGCCAGAACAAACGGCGGGCCGCTTCGAGGCGGATGGCCCTGGCATGGGTGACCTTTGCCCCTGAGCCGCGAAATCAGCAGCCGGGCATGTTGTGGGTCATGGGCCGGCAGGTCCGGAATCCCGGGGCCGGCTGGCCAGCGAGGGAGGTGGCGGCGATGAGGGCTGGTGTGGGCGACCGCTTGCTGCCGGATGGGGAGCCTCGCCGGACGGGCCTGATCATCGGCGTGCAGAACGCTGACGGATCGCCGCCCTACGTCGTGAAGTGGCTGACCGACGGGCATATCGCGCTCGTCTCCCCAGGGCCGGATACCAAAGTCGTGCGCGGGGCGCCCGCCGGCGCAGCCATCGCGCCGGCCGCGGCGCCTGCCTGAGCGAACTTCCTGCCCATCTGCGCGATCCCGCGCGACAACGGCGGCTGCCCCGGCACCAGGGAAAGCAACACCTGCTCCGGCACAACAAAGAACACCTGGGACTTTCAGCCGCCCGCCCGCGCCCTTCACCGGCTAACCCGCACGACCCAGTATCCGCACACCGGCGGAGCATATCCGGTCATGCCGAGCTGCCTTCGCGGCGAATGGCTTCCGAATCGACAGGGATTCCTCTTCGGCGCTCGGGAACTCGGCGACCTGATGCGTCCGCTCACGCTATGTGATCGGCCCTCGACCTGGGCGAGGCACGCACTGCCGTTATGCGCGACCTTGCTATTGGTAAGGCAACGCTGGCCCGCTGTGCTGAACCGGGTATTCGGTGGCGCCGTGCACAGCAGAAAGTCTTTCACCTGGCCGGTCTGATCGGTTAC
>JASHPR010000249.1 GCA_030038015.1 Streptosporangiaceae bacterium | reverse complement strand
CCCAACGCGGCGGCGTCCGGTTTCCTCTCGGGCATCATCCGCGAACCGCTGGCCGGCCAGCGTGCGGTCTGCCCGGTGGACCCGGCGACCGAGGTGGCGCTGGCCTCGCCGGCGAAGGCCATCCAAGGCCTGCTCTGCGCGGCCACGTCCTCCGATCAGGCCTGGGGCGGCCGTACCGCGGTCAGCCTGCCCGCGCTCACCGTTTCCGTCGCGGACATGGCCGCCGCGCTCGGGCGGGTGGCCGGGCCCGAGGTGAGCGCGCTGATCGACTGGGTTCCCGACCCGGCCGTGGAACGGATGTTCGCCACCTGGCCAGGGAGGGTGCACTCGGATCGCGCCGCCCAGCTCGGCCTCTCCCCCGATCCCGACTTCGACTCGATCATCACCCGGTATCTTGCCGAGTCCGCCACAGGCCGGTGATGGTCAGTCCCAGCTCGGCGAGCATTCGCCGCAGCAGCGGCAGCGAAAGCCCGATGACGTTGCCTGGATCACCGTCGATGCTCTCCACGAACGGCGCCCCCAGCCCGTCGACGCTGAACCCGCCTGCCACGGCCATCGGCTCGCCGCTGGCCACGTAGGCGGCCACCTCGGCGTCGCTGGGTGACGCGAAGCGCACCACGGTCCGGCCGACGCCGCGCACCCGCCGGCCGCCGGGTGCGATGAGGCAGTGCCCGGTGAACAGCGTCGCCTCCCGCCCGGACAGCCGGGCCCACATCTCGGTCGCCTGCTCGGCGGATGCCGGCTTGCCGAACGCTGCCCGGTCCAGCTCCAGCAGTGAGTCGCAGCCCAGCACGAGCGCATCGGGTCGCAGGCCGGCAACGGCCGACGCCTTGCGCTCGGCCAGGATGCCGACCACGGCCAGAGTGTCCAGGAGATCCTCGGTCGCCTCGTCGGCGCCGCTGACCACGACCTCCGGGTCTATCCCTGCGTGCTGCAGCACGCGCAGCCGCGCGGCCGAGCCCGAGGCGAGCACAAAGCGGGCCGCCGGGTGGTGCGTCACCCGGTCACCGTAGCAACGGCGGGCACCCGGGTTATCCGGTCAGGCCGCGGACCCCGGGTAGCCGCGGGCGACGGTCCGGGCCAGGATGCCCAGGGTCGCGCGCAGCGCGCTCTCCGGGATGACCGGGAAGATCCCCGCCTCCTTCCAGGCCGCGTCGATCGATGACCAGTCGTAGTAGGAGGTCACCAGGGTCCCGTCGGCGACGGGCTCGAGCACGTAGCCGTAGACGTGGCCGATCTGCGGGCGGATCTGGCCGAGGATGGTCCAGGCGATCTCCCGGTCGGGCACGAACCTGCAGATGCTGACCGTCACGTCGTAGCGGCCCAGTTCCGGGTAGTCGTTCAGCGCCTCCCGGTCCATGTGCACGACGAAGCTGTCGCCGACCGCGGCCACGGGCTCCCCCGCGGCGTCCATCAGCATCCCTGAGCTGTCGATGGCCACGTGGCCCTGCGGGTCGCACAGCACCTTGAAGATGGCCGCGGGCTCCGCGGCGATCGTCCGCTGCACCTCGATCCGCTCGGCTGGCACCCCCCTATGCTGCCACCGGGCCGCCGGGCCGGCAAAAAGGCCGCCGCCAGCCCGGGGAGACAGCCGCCAGCCCGGGGAGACAGCCGCCAGGCCGGGGAGACAGCCGCCGCTGGCCGACGCAAGCGGCCGTCGGTCCCGAAGCCTGCCGGGGTTACGCTCGGAGAGTGCTGACGGCCCCGATGCCAGCGGCGACGTCCACCGGCCAGGACGTGGCGCAGCGGCTGCTTGACGATGGCTACGTGATTGTCTCCGGCATGATGAGCGCGGCCGGCCTGCAGTCCGCCGCGGCGGACCTGGGCCGGGTGCTCGCGTCGGTGCCGACGGGGCGCAACCCGTTCGAGGGCCTGGACACCCAGCGGGTGTATGCGCTGTTCGCCAAGACGCGGACCTTCGACCGGGCCGCCGTGCACCCGCTGCTGCTCGACGTGCTCGACCGCGTGCTCGGGCACTACCAGCTCAGCGCGCCGGTCGGCATCTGCATCGGCCCCGGTGAGCAGGCCCAGATCCTGCACCGCGACGACGCGGTGTACCCGCTGCCGCAGCCCTGCCCGCCGGTGGTGGTCAACACGATGTGGCCGCTGGACGAGTTCACCGCCGAGAACGGCGCCACCAGGTTCATCCCCGGCAGCCACCGCTGGGAGCCGGGGCGCCGGCCGGCGGCCGGGGACCCCGTGCTGCCGGCCACCATGTCGCCGGGCTCGGTCATGTTCTACCTCGGCAGCCTCTGGCACGGCGGCGGGGCCAACCGCACCGCCCGGCCGCGCCTGGGCGTGATCCTGGAGTACGCGGCCGCGTGGCTCCGGCCGCAGGAGAACCAGTGCCTGGCGGTGCCCCGCAGCGTCGTCCGGCAGCTGCCCGAACGCCTTCAGGAGCTCCTGGGCTACAACATCTACCCGCCGTTCCTCGGCTACGTGGACGGCGTCCATCCCCGCAAGGTCCTGCCCGCCGGCGACTGAGCGGCGGCCCGCGTATCAGCGGCGGCGCCCGGTGCTCTGCTCAGGCAGGGGGCCATCCCCCGAACGGCTGGCATGGACACGGGGGCCACACATGGACGCGGATCTGAAGTTCGTTGACTGCCCGGCCTACCTCGGCAGGCGCGGCAGCGCCCGGTGCGGGCTTCCCGCCGAGGTGGAGTACTGCTACGCGATGCGGTCGACCGACGGGCCGCTGGACAGCGCGAAGATCCGGTGCCCGGCCGGCCACGTGTTCAACGGCCTGCTCGAGTCGCTCACCCCGCTCACTTCGCTCACCACGGCCGGCGGCCGGGAGGCGGCGGCAGGCCTGCACGCCGCGGCGCGCGGCGCCTGACCGGCGGCGCGGCCCTCAGATCGCCTGCAGCAGGACCGCGCGGAGGTCGTCCTCGCCGAGCGCCACCGGGCTGCCCTGCATGCTGCTTGACCTGGCGGCCTTGGCCGCGATGTCGCCGGCGTCCTGGGGACTTATCTTGAACGTGCCCAGGCGGGGTATCCCGAGCAGGGCAACGGTCTCCCGGATCCAGGCCAGGCCGTCTTCGACGGCCGCCGACGTGTTCCCGGTCAGCACCTGCGCGGCATCGGCGTACCGGTCAAGGGCGGCGTGGCCGGCCTGAGCCGACCGGAGCGCGCGCACGTTCGCCTCGACGACCGGCGCCAGCAGCGCGGCGCAGGCCACCCCGTGCGGCACGGCGGCGGCCCCGCCGATCACGCCGGCCAGGCCGTGCACGGCGCCCAGCTTCGCGTTGGCCAGGGACATCCCGCCGAGCAGGCTGCACACGGCCATGTCCGCCCGCGCGGTGAGGTCGCCGCCGTCGGCGAACGCGGCGCGCAGGCCCGCTGCCGCGCGGCGCAGGCCCTCGCGGGCCAGGCCGTCGGTCAGCGGCGTGGCCCGGGGAGAGACGTACGGCTCCAGGCACTGGGTGAGCGCGTCCATGCCGCTCGCGGCGGTGACCGCCGGCGGGCAGGACACGGTGAGCTCCGGGTCGACCAGCGCCACCCGGGGGATCATCAGCGGGCTGCGCAGGCTCGCCTTGATGCCGTGGGCCGGCGAGGCGAGCACCGCGTTGGCGGTCACCTCCGCCCCGGTGCCCGCGGTGGTGGGCACGGCGACGCAGGGCACCGCGGGCCGGGTGATCTTGCGGCCGGAGCCGACGACCTCCAGGTAGTCCAGCGGGTCGCCGCCGTTGCCCAGCAGGATGGCCACGGCCTTGGCGGTGTCGATGACGCTGCCGCCGCCGACGGCGGCGATCACATCGGCACCGTGCTCGCGGGCGGCGCAGACCCCGGTCCTGGCCAGGTCGACGGTGGGCTCGCCCGTCACCGCGAACACGGCGGCCGGCAGGGCCACACCCGGCAGCAGCCCGGCGTGTCGCGCCGGGTCGGCGCCGGTGCACACCAGCACCCGCGTGCCGAGCCCGGCCAGCACCCCGGGCAGTTCGGCGGCCCGGCCGGCGCCGACCATGATGCGCCCGGCGGTGGCGAACTCGAAGGCGGGCGCGGTCATGGCCGGCCGCTCGACCAGCCCTCGCCGCCCGCGGGGAACACGGCGGAGAACCGGGCCGACGCCCGGGGCTCGGCCATCATCCCGGCGACCGCGTCGCGCCAGGCCGCATAGTGCGGCGTCTGCTTGTGCGCGGCCGCGGCGTCGTCGTCACGGTAGACCTCGGTCAGCACCACGTGCTCGGGGTCGGCCTGGTCCTGGATGACGTCGAACCGCAGCACGCCGGCCTCGGTCAGCGACGCGCGCGCGTTGACCGCGGTGGCGGCGAGGAAGTCCTCGACCTGCCCGGGCCGGACCCGGACGTGAACATGGACGACCAGCATGTGCCCATCCTGCTACAGGTCACGGGTTCTGCTCGTAAGCGAGGCGGAGCAGGCGCACCACTTCGTCGTCGGCGTCGAGTGACCGCCCGGTGCGCGCGGCGAGGGACTCGCTCCCCGCGGGCATCGTGTCATCTGGCGTGTGCGCCATGCCCGCGGCGCAGGCCCGGGCCGCCGCCCAGGTCAGTGCGGTCCCTGCCCGGTCAAGCGCCCGAGCAGCGCTTCCTTGATCGCCGGGCGGCTGCCGAACACCAGCAGGAATCCTGCCTCCCTCGCCAGCCGCTCGGCCACGTCGCCCGCCAGCGCCGATGTGCTGCCCCGGCGGACGGCGAGGACGTGCGCGGCGCGCACCGCGAACTCTGACGCCCGTGCGCGCGCGGCCGGCATGCCGCTCGTATCCGCCGCGTCGAGTTCGGCGCGGCAGGAGTCCAGCTCGTCGTCCAGCGGCGACGGCCCGGCCAGCGCACAGCACCGGCGGCCGACACCCAGGGCCAGGGAGCCGTTGAGCCTGAGGCCCTCCGATTGCGCCCGGACCGGGTCATAGGGCTGCTGCCCCACGAACCTCCCGCCCGGCACGAACAGTCCGCCGAAGCTGAGCCGGACCGTGACGCTGGCGTTCACGGCCGCCAGCCGCTGCCGGCCCGCCGTGAGCCCGGGCTGCTCCCTGGCGTCGGTCAGCAGCGTCACGATCGTGTCCCCCGGCCCGCGCGCGGCGACCAGCAGGACGTCGACGATGCCCCACCCGCTGACCCACGGCGCCTGCCCGTCGACCAGCCATCCGCCGTCCGCCGGCCGTGCGGTGAGCCGGGGCGGCCCGGGGAGCAGCCCGGCGAGCGCCACGCCGCCGCGCACCTCGCCGCGGACGACCCTGGGCAGCAGCTCCTCGCGCAGCGCCGCGGGGGTGCCGGGGTCGAGCATCGCCCCGAGCAGCCGGAAATGCTGCGCCCAGACGAACGTCGAGGCCAGGCACGCGGACGCGAGCTCCTCGACGACCAGGCGGAGTTCCGGCTCACCCATGCCGAGGCCGCCCACCGAGACCGGGGCGAAGACCCCGTACAGGCCGGCGTCGGCAAGCCCGCGCAGGTGCGCCTCGGGAACGGAGTCGGCCGCGTCGACCGCCGCGGCATCCGCCAGGAATCTCGCGGCCAGGTCCCTGACCGCGGCGGGCACCGTTGCGGACTCGGTCATGGGCGCTGGGTCGGCCGGGCCTGGGCGAACGTCCAGCGGTTGCCTTCGAGATCCTCGGCGACGTAGCTGGGCAGCCACGGCCATTCCTTGCGGTGCAGGATGGCCGCGCCAGCCTGCTCGGCGTGGGCGAGGTGCGCGTCGAGGTCATCGACGTAGACCCAGGGCACGTGTGTCGGCGCGGCGGGCAGCGCGCCGTCGTCCCTGCGGAAGATCATCAGCGATGCGTTGCCGATCCGGAACTCGATCCACGGCGCGCCGTGCGAGCCTTCGGGCAGCGGATCGGGCTCCGGCGGCAGCTCGGTGACCGGCTCGAAGCCGAAGACGTCGGCCAGCCAGCGGGCGGCGGCGCCCGGGCGGGCGTAGTAAATGCCCAGGCCCAGCCGGGCGATGTCGGCAGGCCGGTGCGGTGCGTGATCCCGGCTGGTGCACCAGCGGCCGAACCACAGCGGGACCACCCGGCTCCACGCAGTGCCCCCGCGGTCCTGGCCGCCTGCCGGGATCCGGTGCTCGACGACAACGCGCGTGCCCGCACCGGCGGGCTCGAACCTGACCTCGGTCTGCACGTCATCGACCGAACTGGCCCAGCACAGCCGCACGCCGGGCTCCCAGACCGTGATATGGGCCTTCTCCCGGAGTGGACCGGTGGCGCGGTCGCCGAGAACCTCGCCGATCCGCCCGCCGACGCCGGGCTCGCAGCGGACCTCGACGACCCGCCCGGCGTCGCTGAAGTTGATCGGCCCCCGGATCCACCAGAGATCCATCTCCTCGGTGAACACCTTGAAGGCGACGTCCGGGGCCACGGCAACCTCGATCTCGGACGAAACCACGGCCATGTTCATCGCTCATTCCGCTCGACGTGCCGCTTGAACGAGCGCAATTGATCGCCCCACTCCGCCTGCAACTGGTCGAGCCAGGCCTGAAGCGCCACGATCGGCTCCGGGCGCAGCCGGAAGACCCGGATGCGGGCGTCCTCGGCACGGCGCTCGTCGGCGACGATTCCGGCCTCCAGCAGCACCCGGAGGTGCTTGCTCATCGCCGGGGACGACACCCGGGCCGCCTGCGCGAGCTCGCCGGCCCGGCGCGGCCCGCTGCTGAGGAGCTGGACCACGGCCAGCCGGGTCGGCTCGGCCAGCGCCTGCAGCACAGCCGCCGTCCCGCCACCGGCAATTCCTCTCCCCCTAAGGAAAATATTTCTTCATATGGAAACCATCGTCAAGGGCGCGATGCCCAGGCGAAACGCGGGCCGTCCCGTCAGCGGACGACCAGGCAGAACGGGTGGCCTGCGGGGTCGGTGTAGACCCGCCAAGGAACCCGCTCACCGCCCGGCCCGGGCCGCGGGGAGACCCGCTCGGCGAGAAAGACACCGCCGGCCGCGACCACGCGCGCATGCGCGCGAGCCAGGTCGTCGACCAGGACGTCGAAGTGCACGAGCGGGCCAGCGGGTGCGCCGCGGGCCGACGGCCCGGCCCAGGGCGCCGTGCGCTGGAACGAGAACCGCTGGCCGTGCGGCGGCGGCTCCAGCGTGACCCATCCCGGGTACCACTCGACCGGGGTGCCGCCGAGCAGCCCGGCCCAGAACCTCGCCAGATCCTGCGGGTCCGGGCAGTCCAGCACGATCTCGCGTACCCAGCCGACCGGTGCGCCAGCGTCAGTGTTCATGGCCCTCATCATGACCTCGCCGCCCACCAGGCACCCCGCGGTGCAGAAGTGACGCAATGGCTCCATGATCGTGGTACCTGGCCCGCGCAATAAGCGATTGAGGTACCACGATCACGGCGGGCGGCGCCCCGAGGGGCCGCGGCCGGCCCGGACGAAACGCTCAGACGTCGGCCCGGGTGGGCGGCCGCCCGCACGGAACGCTCAGACGTCGGCCCGGGTGGGCGGCCGCCCGCACGGCATGCTCAGACGGGCAGGGCGGCGCCGTTGACCAGCGCGGACGACGGCGCGGCCAGGAACACGTAGGCCCGCGCGATGTCCGGGATCTTCGGCCAGGCATCGTAGTCGGCGCCGGGAATGGCGGCGCGGTTGGCCGGGGTGTCGATGATGCTGGGCACGACGCAGTTCACCGTGACGCCGGTGCCGCGGACCTCGTCGGCCGCCATGGCCACCAGGTGCAGCACGCCGGCCTTGCTCACCGAGTAGGCGAACCCGGAGCCCTTGGTCACCACGCCGGCCCTGCTGGCGGTGTGCACGATCCGCCCTTCGCCCGCCGGCTGCATGACCCGCAGCGCGTGCTTGGTGATCAGCGCGGCGGTCACCAGGTTCAGCTCGATCTGGCCGGTCAGCTCCGCCGGGTCCAGGTCGGCGAGCGGCCGCTGCGGGGCGAACCCGCCCACGGTGTTGAGCACCGCCCAGGGCGCTGGCCCGGCATCGAACACGCCGCGCACCGCGCCGTCGTCCAGGACGTCGGCGGACTGGTACCGGACGCCCGCCAGCCTGCGGTCCCCGCCGGGCTCGGCCCGGTCCACCGCGGCCACCGAGGCCCCCGCCGCGGCGAACGCCGCGGCCACCCCCGCGCCCAGCGCGCCGGCCCCGCCGAAGACCAGCACCGCGCGCCCGGCAAAACTGTCGTCCTGCATGTGCCCTCCTGTGATGGTTACGTCACCCCTCGTCACGCGACGGGCGGGGTTGGTCGTTGGTGTCATGCCAGTCCCCTGATGGCACGGGCGGGAGGTTGACCGTTGATGGTTATGCGAGCCCCCTGATGGCACGGGCGGGGGGCATGTCGCCGCGGATCGCCGACACCATGTCCAGGGCCTGCCTGGTCTGGGTGACGTCGTGGGCGCGGAAGATCCTGGCGCCCAGCCAGGCGCAGACCGACGTCGTGGCCAGCGTCCCGGCCAGCCTCTCCGTCACCGGCAGGTCCAGCGTCTCGCCGACGAAATCCTTGTTGGACACCGAGACCAGGACCGGCCAGCCGGTCGCCACCATCTCCGGCAGCCGCCTGGTGACCTCCAGCGAATGCCAGGTGTTCTTGCCGAAGTCGTGCGCGGCGTCGATGACGATCCGGGACGGGTCCACGCCGTCCTGAACCGCGCGGGCGGCCAGCGTGAGCGTCCGGTCCAGGACGTCCGCCATGACGTCGGGGTAGCTGACCCGGAACGGCCGGGTCCGCGGCGCCTGCCCGCCAGCGTGCGCGCAGACCAGGCCGGCGCCGGACGCCGCCGCGACCTCGCCGAGCTGCCGGTCCCAGCCGCCCCAGCTGTCGTTGATCAGGTTCGCCCCGGCGGCGCACGCCTCCCTGGCGACCTCGTGCCGCCAGGTGTCGACGCTGATCACGACGTCGGGGTAGGCGGCGCGGATGGCGGCGATGAAGCCGGCCGTCCGCCGGATCTCCTCGGCCGGATCGACCTCGGCGCCGGGCCCGGCCGGGACCCCTCCGACGTCGATGATGTCCGCGCCTTCGGCGACGACCTCGTGCACCCGGTCCAGCGCCGCAGCCTCGTCCCAGGTCACGGCCGGGAGGTAGAAGGAATCGGGCGTCCGGTTGACGATCGCCATGACCAGAAGCTGGCGCGGCGCAAAGCTGGCCCGCCCCAGCCGCAGCGCGCCCTGCCGGTCCTCCATGACCTGGGATACTAGAACCGCTCACCGCCGCGGCCACCCCGGAGGCCAGGATCCGGCACCAGGCCCCCAGCCGGCCGGCGAGGTGCCGCAGGCTAGGGTGCGGCCGCTCCCCCGCCGGGCGGCGTGAGCTCGACGCCGATACCGGGCTGGCGCTGCTGGGCCTCGGCGTACAGCCGGTAGGCGCGGACGTCGGCCTCGGTGAGCCGGGACAGCGGGACGAACCGGGGCCGCAGCACGCTGCGCGGCCACAGCCGGTAGGCGCGGACCACGTTCACCTCGATCGCGTACAGCGTGATCTGCGCCTGCAGGTACAGCCAGGCCAGCAGCCCGAGCACGACGGCGAACACCCCGTAGAGCGCCGAGTACCTGGCGACCTGGTGCGACAGCAGGTAGCCGCCGGACACCTGCAGCACCTGCCAGCAGGTGGCGGCGATCACCGCGCCGAGCAGCAGCTGGCGGGTCCGCACCTGCGGCGCGGTGGCCAGCCGGAACGCGAGCCAGAACACGCCGACGTTGAGGGCCAGCGAGATCGCGATGGCGCCGATGCGCGCGCCGACGCCGGTCAGCACGTGCCCGGCGCCGCCGGCCAGGCCGGACAGCACCAGCGTGGCGAGCTCGAGCGGGCCCACCACCGTGATCAGGCCGAGGCTGCGCAGCAGCGACGCGGCCAGCAGCGGCCGCCGGGTGAACGGCACCGCCCACGCGCTGTTCAGCGCGTTCTGGGTGGCCAGCGCGAGCCCGCGGGCCCCGAGCACCGTCCCGGCCAGCCCGATCGCCAGGGCCACCCCGGTCGAGCTCAGCGCGTGCACGTTGCTCTTCAGCTGCGGCCCGATCACCGGATAGCCGGCGAGCGCGGACGTGACGACACGTTCTCGCAACTCGGGATGACCGGCCAGCACGAGATCGAGCACGGTCACCGTCGCCAGGAACAGCGGGAACAGCGAAACAAAGGCGTAGTAGGCGATCAGCGCGGCGAGGTAGCCCGCCCGGTCGTCGGCGAACTTCCGCCAGGCGGCCAGCGGGAACGCCAGCCAGGCGTGGCGCTGCTGGAGCCGGTCGGCGTCCTGCAGCAGCGACTGCGGCTGGATCATGGCATCCCACAGCTGGGCGGCATGCCAGAAGGTATGCCCAGGCCCGCCGGGCCGGACTCCCCTGGTCAGCCGACCTGGCTGCGCTGCCCCGCCCAGTACGGGGCGCGCAGCTGCCGCTTCAGCACCTTGCCCGAGCCGGTCCGGGGCAGTTCGTCGACGAAGCCCACCGACCGCGGCGTCTTGTACCCGGCCAGGTGCTCCCGGCTGAACGCCATCACGTCCGCGGGCGACAGCGACGCGCCAGGCTGGAGCACCACCGTGGCGTGGACGATCTCGCCCCATTCCTCGGACGGGATGCCGAACACCGCGGCCTCGTAGATGGCCGGGTGCTGCTCGAGCGCGGCCTCGATCTCGGCGGGGTAGATGTTCATCCCGCCCGAGATGATCATGTCGTTCTTGCGGTCGCAGATGTAGTAGTAGCCCTCGTCGTCGCGGTAGGCGATGTCGCCGACGGTGTAGAAGCTGCCCCGCCGGGACTTGTCGTAGCTGTCCGGCTGCTTGTAGTACTCCTCGTAGATGCCGGTCGACCGCACGTACAGCTCGCCGGTGTGGTCGGGCCCGGTTCCGGTCACCTCGCGGCCGTCGGCGTCGAACAGGACCACCTCCACGCCGGGCGCGGGCTTGCCGCAGGAGCCCGGCTTGCGCCGCTGGTCCTTCGGCTCGAGCACGCAGTCCACGCCGAGCTCGGTGGAGCCGTACACCTCCCACAGCGAGTCCTCGGGGAAGTCGGCCAGGTACTGCAGCTTCAGCGCGTAGCTCCACGGCGCGGCGTTGGCGATCATGCGCTTCATCGACGACCGGTCGTAGCGCTTCTTGACCTCCTCGGGCAGCGCGCAGACCATCCGGATCGGCGCCGGGGCGGCGAACGTCGAGGAGACCCGGTAGGTGTCCACCAGCCGCAGCCAGTCCTCGGGGTCGAACTTCCGCTGCACCACGACGGTCTGCCCGAACGCCAGCGCGCCGCCCATGAATCCCCACGGGCCGCTGTGGTACAGCGGGCCGGACGTGAGGTACACGTCGTCGGCGGTGTAGCCGATCAGCCCGATCAGCCCGATCGTGGTGGACTCGGCCGGCCGGGTGCGGCGGAGCGCGCCCTTCGGCTTGCCGGTGGTGCCGGACGTGAAGATCATGGTCCCGGCGCCCGCCTCGGGGTCGGGGTCCGGCGGCGGGGTGGCCGGGGCGGCCGCGACGAACTCGTCGCCACGCATGCCGTCCGGCGCGGGGCCGCCGTAGACGATCACGTGCCGCAGCCGCTCGACCCGGGCGAGCAGGTCCGCGAACATCGGCGCCTGCTCGGCGTCCACGTAGGCCGCCGTGGCGTCGGAGTGGCCGGCCACGTACTGCGCCTCTTCCGTGGTCAGCCGGTAGTTCAGCGGGACCGCGACGTAGCCTGCCTTCCGGCTGGCGCAGATCGCGGCGACCACCTGCGGGGAGTTGGGCCCGCACCAGATGACCTTCTCGCCGGGCCGCACCCCCAGCGAGAGCAGCGCGTTGGCCAGGCGGTTCGACTGCTCTTCCAGCTCACGGTAGGTCCAGCGGGTCACCTGGCCGCCGCCCCTGTCGTCGATGACGGCGGGCTTGTCGGGCTGGCTCTGCGCGTAGATGGTCAGGATGTCCGGCATGGTGCCTAGCTTCCTACCGCAGCCGCGCCAGCGAAAGTGCCTGATCGCCCGGCCCCCGCCCCGCTGCACCCCGCCCCACCTGCCCTCTGGCGCCTCCCGGGCGGCCGCAGGCCGCGGTGACCGGACCCGGGACGCTTCCTGCCGCGGAACGCCAGCCCGCAGACCTCCGCGCCTGGGCACAGCCGCCCGAGCAGCACGGCAAGCCTGCGCACGACCACGCCCGCACCGGCGCGGCCCGGAACTGGCCACGCCAACCTCGCCATACCCGCTCACAGGACTTCCGCGTCCTGAGAAAGGGACCATCGGCCCTAGTTGGGATTTTGGCGTCCCAGAAACGATAGTTCCGGCGCGCAGTAATCGCGCCAGCACAGCGGAGAAGCGCAGAAGAAGTGCAGAAGAAAGGAAACATCAGCATGAGACGCAGAGTCTTCGATTTCCTGGTCAGCCTGGGCGGCGTGATCATGGTGGTCGTGCTCGCCGCCGCCGGCGGGCTTTTGACGTGGGCGTGGACCTATACCAATTCCACCGTCCACAACCAGCTCGCCGTGCAGAAAATCTACTTCCCGTCCAAGGCTGCCTTCGCGCACCCGAAGGCCGGCACCGAGATCACACCCAGCATGATCCCGACCGTCTCCCAGTACGCTGGCCAGCAGCTGCTCACCGGGCAGCAGGCCGAGGTGTATGCGAATGACTTCATCGCGGTGCACCTGTCGGAGATGCCGTATCACGGCGTGTACGCCACGATCAGCGCCGCGGCGCGGGCGGCCAAGCCCGGTTCCGCGCAGGCGGCGACGCTCACCGCTTTGGAGCAGACGTCCTTCCAGGGCACGACGCTGCGGGGCCTGCTGCTGGAGGCGTACGGCTTTGCCACCTTCGGCCTGATCGCCTTCTGGTCGTCCATCGTGTCGTTCTGCCTCGCGTTCATCATGGCGGTCCTGGTCGGGTTCGGCTTCTGGCACGCACGGCGCACCCCGGCGGAGGCCGAACTGCTGCGTCCCGTGACCGAGAAGTCCACGGTTGCCTGACCGGCTGAGCCCGGGGCCGCGCAGCGGCCCCGGAGCAGCTGCCGGCGCAAGTCATCCCGGCCCCGGCAGGCCGGGATGACTTGTGCCCTATCCGTGAGGCCCTCGGCCATGTCAAGGCCACGGCCTGGGGTGCGGTGACCACCCGCCCAGGCCTGTCTACACGGATCGCGCCGTCACCCCGGCTGGCAGAAGTGGCGGGACGCCAGCGCTTCGACGGCGGCCGGCGGCAGGGCCGGCCGGCGCCTGATGAGGAATGGCCAACGGCAGCGGGCCGGTGATCTTGGTACGGCCATGGGCTGCCTCGCGCCGCAACATGCCCGGCAGTCGGTTGAAATCGGACCAATGACCCTATCGCACATATGCAGCCAGTTCCTATAATTCCTTGATTCGCAAACGACACGTGGTCAAAGGGATTTGCTGTGCACGAGTTCGGGATCGCCGAGGAGTTGCTCGCTGCGGTGAACCAAACAGTGAGCCAATTTCATCCTGCTTGTGATGGGTTCGTCACGGTCTGATTACATGGCGGCGTGCCTCCGCTGAGAACCAGGAAGCCCCTGGTAAATGAGGCAGTCGACCAAGATCCACTCCACTACCAGGGGCTTCCATGCTTTTCTACCGTGCCGCGCTGCCGTTGTCGTCGGGGACTCTCAGCTACGTGTCCGGGATCATCCGCCGGCACCGCAAGTCGATCAGGTCGCGGTGGCGGCGGCTGAACTGCGGAAAGCAGGCCCTGCTCGTGCTCGCTTACCTGCGCAAAGGCGAGGCGTTCGCTGAGCTTGCCGCCGGGTTCGCGGTCGGCACCACGACCGCCTGGCGGTATGTGGAGGAGACCGTCGCGTTGCTGGCGGCGCGGGCGCCGAAGCTGCGCACGGCGATCCGGGACGCCACGAAGGCCGGGCATGCCTACGTTGTGGTGGATGGCACCCTCATTCCCATTGACCGGGTCGCCGCGAACCGGCCCTTCTATTCCGGCAAGCACAAGAAGCACGGCATGAACCTGCAGGTCATTGCCAGCCCCGCCGGGGACATCCTGTGGGTGTCCGGGCCGCTGCCCGGCTCGGTCCATGACAAGAAGGCCGAGTGGATCTGGGGCGTCCTGGCCGAGCTGGAGGCGGCAGGCCTGGTCGTCCTGGCCGACAAGGGCTACCAGGGCAGCACGTACGCCAAGACTCCGTACAAGGGCAAGAACAAGCCGCAATCCCAAAAAGACGCCAACCGCGCGCACGCGAAACTCCGCGCGCCCGGCGAGCGCGCGAACGCCCAGCTCAAGACCTGGAAGATCCTCCGGAAACTCCGCTGCTGCCCCTGGAAAGCCGGACAGCTCGCCAAGGCCATCCACGTATTGCAGAACCGCGAGGCATAACCAGGATGGAAAGGGCTCAGTGCGCGCTCACGGCTGCCGTCACGCCACCCGCGTGGTCGCCGCCGTCGGGCCGGGTGTGAGCGAGGAGTCGCTGCTCGCGGCGTTCGACACCGTCAAGCGCGGGACGCCCGCTGCTGCCGCCGAGCTGATCATCGAGCGGGCCGGGCGGGAAGTGGTCTGCCTCGACTGCGCGACACGCTCGGTGCTGTCCCCGCAGCCAGCCGGTGACCCGGCACCGGGTTCGCGCCTCAGCGGGGCGGTGACCTGCCCTGCTTGCGGTGGCACGACGGCACTTCCCGCAGCGGTGCCTGAGGCGGCCGTGAAGTCGATCGAGCTGGAGGTCTGACAAGGAGTGGACCGGCGCGCACTATTCGCCAAGACTCTCGGACCGAAGCCCGTCCCTGCCCCGTCCGCGGTGGATCCCGGCTTCCAGCGCAAGTGCGAGGAGCGGCTGCGCGAGTTGCGGGCGATGGAGCCCCTTTCCGGCCTGGACCTGCGGGGCGCGCTGGCGGGCCGCCGGCTGAGCCGCCGTGCCTTGCTCGGCTGGGCGGCGGGCATCACGGCGGCGCTCATGCTCCCGCCGCTGTTCGAGCCAAAGGTTGCGGAGGCAGCGGAGCTGCTTGACCGGATCCCGGTGATCTGGCTCCAGGGGCAGGACTGCGCCGGCTGCACCGAGGCGTTCCTCAGGGCGGATGCCCCGACCGTGAGCGAGCTGATCCTGCAGAATTGGGCGCTGCAGTACCACGAAATTCTCATGGCGGGGGCCGGCTTCCAGGCCGAGCAGGCCGCAGCGCAGGCAGCGAAGACCTACGCAGGCAAGTACGTGCTGGTGGTCGAGGGGTCGATCCCGGCGGGTGCCGGAGGCGGCTACTGCACGATCGGGGCGTCTGGCCAGACCTTCTTGGACAAGGTCACGTCGTTCTGATCCTCCGCGGCCGCCGTGGTGGCGGTAGGCAACTGCGCAACGTATGGCGGGATCCCGGCGGCTCACCCCAACCCGGCCGGCGCGGTGCAGACCTCGGACGTAGTGAGTGGGGTGCCGGTCATCAACATCCCGGCCTGCCCGATGAATCCCGACAACTTCGTGGGCACGATGCTTTACTACACCATGACGGGCAACTGGCCTGCGCTCGATCCGCAGCTGCGGCCCACCTGGGCATTCGGCACGCTGATCCACGACAACTGCCCGCGCCGGGACCACTTCGACGCGGGGGAGTTCGTCGACCAGTGGGGTGACAGCGCCGCACAGGTGAACTTCTGTCTGTACAAGATGGGCTGCAAGGGCCCGCAGACCTACAACAATTGCCCGTCCATCGGCTACAACGACAACACCAGCTGGCCGATCAGGGCAGGACACGGCTGCATCGGCTGCTCGCAGCCGCAGTTCTGGGATGAGCTGGCGTTCGAACGGACGATCACGTCGCAGGCGGAAGGCCCCGGGATCTTCGGCCTCGGAGTGGAGAACAGCGCTGACAAGATCGGCGCCGGCCTCCTTGCCGCCGCCGGGGTCGGCATCGCGATCCACGCAATCGCGACCGGAGCCTCTCGCCTGCAGGCCCGCCGGCACCACACCGCGGACGGCGGGCCGGACGAGACGCCGCCGCCCACGCGCGAGGCCGCTCCCTAGGACGTGCGGGCTGACGCCCGGGCTGCCGGCGGCAAGAACGGCAAACAGGCAAGGAGACCGAATCATGGCGCAACGGATCGTGGTGGATCCCGTCACCCGGATCGAGGGCCACCTGCGGATCGAGGCAGTGCTCGACTCCAGCAACACGATCACCGAAGCGTGGTCGTCGGGCACGATGTTCCGTGGCATCGAGATGATCGTGCAAGGGCGCGATCCGCGGGACGTCGGCCTGTTCACCCAGCGCATGTGTGGCGTCTGCACGCTGGTGCACTACCTCGCCTCGCATCGCGCCGTGGAGGACGCGTTCGGCGTGACGGTGCCGAAGAACGCCCGCCTTGTCCGCAACCTGCAGCTCGGCTCGCTGTTCATCCACGACCACCCGGTGCACTTCTACGCGCTCAGCGCTTTCGACTTCGTCGACCTGATGAGCGCGCTGCAGGCCAACCCCCAGAAGGCCGTCGATGTCGCCTACAGCTACAGCGACAACCCTTACAACGTCAGCGCCGGCAACTACGCGGCGGTGCAGGCGAAGCTGAAGGCCTTTGCGGCCAGCAATCCGAGCCTGGGCATCTTCAGAAATGCCTACTGGGGCAACCCCAGCTACAAGCTCTCGCCCGAGCAGAACCTCGTCGCCGTCTCCCACTACCTCGACTGCCTGGACTACCAGCGCACCCCGGCGCAGATGATGGCGCTGCTCGGCGGCAAGAACCCGCATCCCCAGGCTGACGTGGTCGGCGGGATAACCTGTGTGGAGGACATCGCCGATCCATCCAGGCTCGCCCAGTTCGGCCAATGGCTGCAGGACTGCATCCCGTTCATCACCGGCGCTTACCTGCCGGACCTGCTCATGGTGGGTGAGGCCTACGCCTCGGAGGCGGTCGCGGGGATCGGGGCCGGCCTTCGCTCCTACCTGGACTACGGCGGCTTTGAGCTCGACGACACACCGGTCCACACCGCCAGGACCCTCTTCCCGAGCGGGATGGTCCTCGACGCGGACCTCTCCCACGTATACCCGCTGAATCAAGAGAAGATCACCGAGGACGTCACCCACTCGTGGTACGAGGGCGACTCGGTCCGCCAGCCTTACAACGGTGTGACCCAGCCCGACTACACCGGGCTCCAGAGCCCGGTGAACGGCGTCGCCTACCTGAAGACCGACCAGAAATACAGCTGGGTGAAGGGCCCAACCCATGACGGTCACCGGGTCGAAGTGGGGCCCCTGGCCCGGCTGGTCGTGGGCTATGCTTCCGGCGATCCAACCATCAAGGCCGCCGTTGACCAACTGCTGAAGGAAGCCAACTTCCCGATCACCGCGCTGTTCAGCACGGTGGGCCGGCACGCGGCCCGCGCTGTTGAGACCCAGATCATCGCCGGCGCCATGGGCGGCTGGCTCACCGAACTCGAGCAAAGCACTCTGGGCGGCGACCTGTCCACCTGGACCGACTTCGACTTCGGCGAGGTCTCGTCGGACGCCCGGGGCTATGGCCTGCTGATGGCGCCGCGCGGCGCGCTCGGGCACTGGGTGCGGGTCCAGGGCGGCAAAGTCGCCAACTACCAGACGGTCGCCCCCACCACATGGAACGCCTCCCCACGCGACGGCGAAGGCCGGCCCGGTGCCTACGAGGCGGCGCTGGTCGGCGTTCAGCTCGCCAACCCGGCACAGCCGCTGGAGGTGCTGCGGACGCTCCACAGTTTCGACCCGTGCTTGGCCTGTGCGGTGCACCTGGTCGATGCCCGGGGACGAGACCTCGGCTCCTACCAGGTAGTTCCCTCCGCTACGGGCGGGTGATGCCAGCATGACGCAGGCCACAGGCACGGGCGCGCCGAAGCCCTCGGGCGCGCGCGTTCACTACGTACAGGTGCCACGGCGCACCGCTACCTGGCGATGGCTCCACTGGATCCAGTTCCTGGCGATCCTTACCTGCGCCGCCACCGGGTTCTACATCTCTGACCCGTTCTTCTCGGCTCAGATCCACGACCTGATGGCCTGGGACATCGCCATCCATCTCTACGCGGCGTTGGTGCTCGACGTCATGATCTTCGTGATCGCCTACCTCTACCTGTACAGCCGCGCCGAGCGCGGAATCGACCAGCTCCGCCCGACCCGCGAGAATCTGGAGCGGCTCAAAGAGGCCTTCCTCAACGTCGCGACGGTCGGGCGCCGCAAGCGCTTCGACTCATCCGGGCCCGACCCGCTCAACGCGCTGTTCTTCATGCTGCTGCACCTGATGATCGTCTTTCAGCTCCTGACCGGGCTGCAGCTCTACGTGGAAGGCATGACCGGCAACATGAGCTCGGTGGGCGCCTGGTGGCCAGAACTGTGCCGCATCTGCACCGACTGGACCCTGCCGGTGCTCGGCGGGAACGTCGGTGTGCGCATGGCGCACTACGCCACCATGTGGTTCATCATTGCCTGGGCGATCCTGCACGTGTACTACGAGTGGTGGCGGACCGTCGTGTGGAAGCAAGGCGACATCGGCATCATGTTCGGTGGCCACAAGTTCGTGACGGCTTCTGAGGTATCCGCGCCCGGGGCCGCTTCTCCCGGCGCCCCGCAGCCGCCTGCTGCCATCCCAGTCCCCGATGGCGGAGCGGAAGGGGCGCCAGGCGATGCCGCGTAACCGCGTGCCGCCCGCCAGTCCCGCATCGCGGCCGCAGGGCGGCGGCGCAGTCATCGTTCTCGGCGTCGGCAACATCCTCTACAGCGACGAGGGCGTGGGTGTGTACGCTGCTCACGCCATCCAGCGATCCTACCGGTGCACACCCGAGGTGGAGGTGCTCGACGGGGCCACCCTCGGGTTCGGCATGATCGACGTGTTCTGCCGGGCGTCGACCCTGATCGTGCTCGATGCGCTGGCCGCTGACGCCCCCGCGGGGTCGGTCTTCCGGCTGACCGCGGAGCAGCTGGAGCAACTCGGGCCCAAGGTCCGCCCAACGGCACACGAAGTCGACCCGCTCCACCTGCTCAAGATGGCGCCGCTGCTCGCCACCCCGCCCGACCTGGTCCTCCTCGGCATCGTGCCCGCCAACACCTCGGACATGGCGGTGGGACTGACCAGCGCCCTGGCCGACGCCTTCCCCCGCTTCGTCAACGCAGCCGTGGGAGAGCTTCGCGCGCAGGGAGTCCAGGTCGAGCCGGTGGCAACACTGCCGGTGCACGAGGTGATCGCCGACCTGGTGCGGGGGGTCCGGTGACCACCTGGCGCGGGCCAATGGCGGCCGGCCCGACGGTGCCCGATGCCGCGGGGCGCGAGATCCGGGCGCTGCTCCACCGGCACGGACTCCAGGGCCGGGCCTGCGCCGTCGCCTACCTGGCGTTCGCCGACCCCGGTAGCTGCATCGGCGCCTGGGAGCCGGACGGCAGGCTCGCACCCCTGATCGGTTTCCTGCCATTGCCGCTGCAGGGAACGCGGCTGCTGGACGCCATCGCCGGCATCGACGAGAACGGGCCGCGCCTGCTCGCCAACTACCGCCGTGCCTTCGCCGCGGACGCCGACCGCCTGGCCAGCTTCGACGCCGGGCTGGACATCGGCGAAACGTCGGCACCAGCCTGGCTGCTCGCGGCAAGCAGCCTGGCGCTCGGGCTCGACGACGGGGACGTGGCCCGAGCGCTGCAGCCATGGACAGAGACCGTCGCCGTCGATACCTTCGTGATCGAGTCCGAGTGCGGCTACGTCATCGACGGACGCCGGCTGCTCCGCAGCCTCATGAGCTACCGCATCGGCGGCGTGGCCGGACACGTGCTGGCCCGGTCGGTGTTCGACTCCCTCGGCCGGTTCGTCGCCGACGCGATCGGCAAGCTGGTGCGCGAGTGGCGGCCGGCCGCCGTCGTCTGCGCCGGGGACCTTTTTGCCGGCAATGTCATCCTCCAGGCGCGGGCGCGGCGCGGCCTCGCCCAGTTGCGGCTGCCGGTTGTCGATCCCGCTGGGCCTGCCCCGCCTCTGGCCAGCCACGCCCGGGCGCCTGCCCCACCGGGCGGAGCCAGGCAGCCGGTACCGGTCGAAATCTCCCCGCGCCGTCCCGAGCCCAAGGGAGGCCGAACGTCATGTGCCTGAGCCTTCCCGGACGCGTGGTCGCAGTCGATCTGCCGGCTGCCCTGGTCGACGTCGGGGGAACCCGCCGCTGGTACAACGCGCTCACCGAGACCGGCCTGCGCCCCGGCGAACGGGTGCTCGTGCACGCGGGATTCATCCTGCGCAGGCTGCCAGAACAGGAGGCAATCCAGATCGAGGAAGCACTCGCAGAACTCGACCGCATCAGCGCAGCGGATGCCCCAGACCACGACCCGGAGCGACAGCAGCCATGATCCACCATCCTGAGGCTGGAGGCAGGAGTGGAAGCCCGGCTCATCGTGATCGGGGCGGCGGCGCTGCAGGGGGTGTGGCCCGGGCCGGCACCTCGCCGGCCGCCGCGGTCTCAGGAGGCCGGCTGTGACGCCCGGTGCTGCGACGGCGGCAGCCGGCGCCGGCGCGGCGTACGCGAGCGGGCCGCTGCACTTCGCGTGCTACGCCTACCCACCGAACTCGCTCGGCTACTGCGGGCCGGCCGACCCGGAAGAGATGCGGGGAGCCGTCACCAGCCGAGACGCCGCCACGGTGGCGCGCCTGGCCGGCGAGTTCTCGGGAGCCTGGCCCTACCTGCAGCTGATCGCAGGCTGCAACGGCATCCAGGATCCGCTCGATCGCCGCGTCACCCAAGCGTACTGGCTTGGCAACAGCCTGCTCGAGCGCATCCCGCCCCGCGTCCTCGCGACCTGGTTGCACGAGCGGTTCGCCGGACTCGCCGCCGGCGACTTCCCGCTGCTGGCCGAGACGGCCTTCGCCGGAGGCCTCGCCCATCACAATTTCCACGTGTTCGCCGTGTCGCCGTGGATCGGCATGCTGCGCTCCGGCAAGGCGCAACCCGCCCTTTCCATGCTCGACCGCTGCCGGATCCGCTGGGGCCGGATCGAAACGGCCGGTTCCGGCGCCGTCACGGTGCGGACCCGGCCACTGTGCCTGACGGGAAGCAAGATCCACCTCGGCCGGGACAGACTGGAAACCGCCCGCTGCCACCAAGGCGATGCCGATGCGGCCGGCTGGCACGCGGCGGCGCTCGCCCCGGGAGACTGGGTGTCCCTGCACTGGGACTGGGTGTGCGAGCGCCTGAGCCCACACGCCCTGAGACGGCTGCGGGCATACACCGCCCGCAATCTCGAAGCCGTGAACAAGAGCATCGCGCCCGGCCCGGCAGTCGCCGCCGATGCCCGTGGCGGCTGACGGGGCCCGGGATGGAGACGGTCCGGTGACACGCCGGGCGTCCGGCCACCGCGTGGGCCGCATCTTCGCAGGCTGAACAGGGGTTGCTCCCGGGCGCTTTCCCGCCGGACATGAAAGTGACCCCGAACCCGCGTCAGGGTCCGGCGTCACTTCTGCTGCGTGGCGTCGTGGGCGGGAGCCAGCGGACCACGGCCCTGCCCCTGCTCCGCCCGCATGAATGTACTGACGGTGTGCTTGCAACCCCACGGACGGCACATTCATCGGCCGGCCAAAGCGCTCGGCCCGGCCGGCGATGCGCCGTGCGAGCGCCCGCCACGGAAAGTAACCTGGCACGCGCCCCCCACGCCCGTCACGAGCGCCTGGGAGGCAGCATGCGCATGACCCGCAGAGGATTCCTCGCCTTGGCGGCGGCCGTCGCAGGGACCGCAGGCGCCGCGGGCGCGGCAGCAGACCCCGCGGCCGCGGCTGCCGGCGGCGCGGCCCAGGCAGCCGCCCGCACCTGGCTGGTGCCCCGGTACGGCACATTCAGCGCGCTGACCAACACCAGCCTGGGCGGCGATCCCGCCGTCGCCAGGAATGCGCTCGGCCAGGGCACCACCTGGTTCTCGGTGATCTACCACGGCGAGGGCACGGACACGAAGAGCCCGATACCGCCGGGCTACACCGGCACCGCGGTGCTGAAGTTCGCCGCCTACCAGAACGGCACCGACGGGTTGCTCGACGCGATCAGCGACGGCTTGCCTTCCTGGGTGCAGGCGGTGCAGTACGACGCGGAAAGCTGGGACTTCACCCCGCCGATCGAGAAGGGGGCCTGGCTGTACAACCCCTACCCGGGGGTGAGTTACGCGGAGCTGTTCTGCCGGAAGGCGCACGAGCTGGGGTTCCCGGTGGTGTTGACGCCCAGCCTCGACCTGTGCAACAACAAGCCCAACCCCGCCTACCCGGGCGCCGCGCCGCAGTACCCGGTGGCGGCAGGCGAGCGGAACTACGAGGCGTACGTCCGCTACGGCCTTGCCTCGGCTGCCCGGTGGCTGCTGCCCGGCGACATGTATGAGTTCCAGTCCCAGGCGCTCGAACTCGACCCGGGCCTGTACGCGTCGGTGACCGCCAAGGTCGAGGCCAGGGTGCGCGAGGTGAGCCGGGGCGTGACGTTGCTGGCGGGCATCGGCCGCACGGAGGCGAACTGGGACGGCGCCACCGCCGCGCAGCTCACCGCCACCGCGCAGAGCGTCGCGCCGATCGTCGCGGGCTACTGGCCGAACCTCGACGAGAACGCGACCCGCGTGCCGATCATGATCCAGTTCCTGAAGAACCTCGGCTACTGAGACTCGGCGCCGGCCAGGAACGCGTTCACCAGGGCGGTGAACTCCTCGGGCTGCTCGGCGAAGCACAGGTGCGACGCGTCCTCGATGATCGCGAGCTGCGAGCCGGGGATGCGCCGGTGCATCTCCTCCAGGTGGGACGGCCTGCACTCGTCGTGACGGCCGCCGATCAGCAGCGTGGGCACGCTGATCTCGCCCAGCCGGCCCATGATGTCCCAGGTCTTCAGCGTGCCGGTCACGGTGAACTCGCTGGGGCCGTTCATCGTGTTGTACACGGCGTAGCCCGCCTCGGCGAACGAGCGCTCCAGGCCGGCCGGCCACGGCACAAGCCTGCACACGTGCTCGCGGTAGAAGCCGAGGATCGCGGCCTGGTACTCCGGGCAGGCGGTGAACCCGGCCTCCTCGTGCTCGCGGATGACCCGGCGCACGTCGCCGGGCTGCGCGGCCAGCAGCTCGGCGCAGTCCTCGGCCCACCTGACCATGCTCGCCGGGCTGCCGCAGAGGATCAGGCTCTCCAGCTCGGGGCGGCGGTCGAGCACGTACTGCTGCGCCAGCATGCCGCCCCAGGAACTGCCGAACAGGTGCAGCCTGCCCAGCCCGAGCGCGTCGCGGACCTGCGCGAGTTCCTCGACGAACCGGTCGACGGTCCACAGCCCGGGGTCGTCGGGCCGGTCGGCGCGGCCGCAGCCCAGCTGGTCGTAGAAGATCACCTGGCGCCGGTCGGACAGCGCCTCCAGGGGCTCCAGGTAGTAATGGGTGAACCCGGGCCCGCCGTGCAGGCACAGCAGCGGGACCCCGCCGTCGCCGACCGAGCGGTACCAGACCCGGCCGCCGGTGACCTCGATGAACCCCTCCCGCGCCATCTCGCTCCTTCCTGGCCGGCCAGCGACCTCGCCGCGGCGGTCGCCGGCTCGTCAGCGAACACCTGCCGCATCTCCGGCAGCCGCGAGGAGTGCCGGGCATACAAGTAGATCAGTTAGATCAGTACCCCGAGCCCGATCAGGTAAAGACCCCGGTGATCAGCCCGGTCTGGCTGACCGGGTACGACAGCGGCGAGACGAACTTCAGCACGGCCTTGCCGATCCCTTCACCGCCAAGCCGGAAGCCCTAGTCAATACGGTCATAAATCGCGGATCTTGCGCTTGGCAAGAGACCGCCGTGCCGCCAGGTGCGGCAGGGGCCTCATCCGGCCCCGCCCCCGCTGAAACGACTGGTGCAGTTCGCCAGCGCTGGCTATGCTCCTGACTGAAACAGTCGTGTCAGTAACGCGGCGGAGGTGGGCGGAGTGAAATGGGAAAGGGAGGCGGTGATCCGGCCGCTGGGCCAGCCGGGCGACCTGGGCTGGGTGGTGATGGCGCACGGCGAGGTGTACAGCGCCGAGTTCGGCTGGAACGGCGAGTTCGAGGCGCTGGTCGCGCGGATCGTGGCCGACTACGCGGCCGGCCCCGACCCGGGCCGGGAGGCGGCGTGGATCGCCGAGGTCGGCGGGCAGCGGGCCGGCTGCGTGTTCCTGGTGGCCAGGGACACGGAAACGGCGCAGCTCCGGATCCTGCTGGTCGACCCGGCCGCGCGGGGGCTGCACCTCGGCAGGCGGCTGGTCGCCGAGTGCATCGGGTTCGCGCGGCAGGCCGGCTACCGGCGGCTGATCCTGTGGACTAACGAGCCCCTGGCCGCGGCCAGGCACATCTACCTGGCGGCGGGGTTCTCGCTGGTCAGCGAGGAACCGCACCACAGCTTCGGGGTCAGCCTGATCGGCCAGTACTACGAGCTCGACCTGACGGCCGGGCTTTCCGCGGCGCCGCGATGACCGCGCAGGCCCCCGCCCGCGCCCCCTCCGCGCGGCAGGACGAGCTGCTCGAGCTGGCTTACCAGTACGTCCTGGTCCACGGCCTGGCCGGGATGTCGCTGCGCCCGCTGGCCAAGGCGATCGGTTCCAGCCCGCGGGTGCTGCTGTTCCTGTTCGGCTCGAAGGACGGGCTGATCCGCGCGCTGCTGGACCGGGCGCGGGCGGACGAGCTGGCGGCGATCGTCGCGTTCAAGGAAACTCAGAGCCCGGCCGGCCTGGCCGACTCCGCCCTGCAGGTGTGGCAGTGGCTGTCCGCCCCAAGCCACCGCCACCTGCTGGGGCTGTGGGTCGAGGCGTACGCCCGCTCGCTGACCGGCCCGGCCGGGCCGTGGGCCGGCTTCGCGGCGCAGACCGTGCAGGACTGGCTGGACCTGCTGGCCTCGCGCCAGCCGCCGTCGCGGCGCCGCAGCCGCGCCGGGGCCGCGGAACGCACCGCCGTGCTCGCGCTGCTGCGCGGCGCCATGCTCGACCTGCTGGCCACCGGGGATGAGGCCAGGACCACCGAGTCGGTTACCGTGGTGCTGCACGCCCTGCCGGCGGCCTAGCCGCGGCCGATGAACGGCATTTTCGTCGCCATCAGGGTCATGAACTGGACGTTCGCCTCCAGCGGGAGGCTGGCCATCTGCACCACCGCGTCGGCGGCCAGGCGGACGTCCATCATCGGCTCGGCGCGGGTGCTGCCATCCGGCTGGATGGCCCCGGCCGCGATCGCGCCCGCCAGGTCGGTCGCCGCATTGCCGATGTCGATCTGGCCGCAGGCGATGTCATAGGCCCGCCCGTCCAGCGACGTGGCCTTGGTCAGCCCGGTCACCGCGTGCTTGGTCGCCGTGTACGGCGCGGACAGGGGCCGCGGCGTATGCGCGGAGATGGACCCGTTGTTGATGATCCGGCCGCCGCGCGGATCCTGCTCCTTCATCACCCGGAAGGCGGCCTGGGTGCACAGGAACATCGCGTTCAGGTTCACCGCGACCACCGACTGCCAGTCCTCGAACGAGATGTCCTCGAGCGGCACCGGCGGCAGGGCCCGGCCGGCGTTGTTGAACAGCACGTCCACCCGGCCGAACCGCTGCGTCGCGTGACCGAACAGGCGGCGCACGTCCGCCGGATCGGTGACGTCGGCGGGCACCGCCACCAGCGTGGACCCTTCGGCCGCGCCGACGGCAACGGCCTCGTCGAGCAGGCCGGGACGCCGGCCGGCGATCACCACCGCATACCCCGCCCGGCCGAGGGCGAGGGCCGACGCCCGGCCGATGCCCGTTCCGCCGCCTGTGACCACCGCGACCTTGCCCGCCATAGCGCCGGAACGTAGCACCCGCGCCGCCGCCCGGCCAAGGCGGGCTCACGCCGTCACGCCCGGCTCTGGGCGCGCGCCTCCTCGATCGTGAGCTCGGCTGCCGGGTCGGCCTCCAGGCGCTCGTCCGGGATCGGCTTGCCGCTGAGGACCGAACGGCCGTAGCTGCCCTGGTCGAGCCGGACCAGCGCGCGGTCGATGCGCGCGAGCCGCTCGCTCAGCGTCTCCTCGATCGCGGCCTCTTCGCCCTCGTCAGCCAGCGGCCTGGCCAGGTCGCCGACGTCGATTCCGCCATGCTCGCTCTCGGCCTCGATATTTCCCTGCACGTCCTCCTCGGTCTCGCCCAGCAGGCGAAGCACCTCGGCGCGCTCGGCTTCCAGCAGCGCTCGTGCCCTCTTCTCGTCCATAGGCTCCAGTCTCCCGCGCTCACCCCGCTGGCACAGCCGGAAGGGGGGCACAAGCGATCACGTTCCCCGCCGGCTGCGCTCGCCAGCCATCACGGGCAACTACCTTTGGTGGTCAAGCTGCTACCTATGGTACAAATCTTCGCGGCCGGGATGACCGGGCCCGGTGACGCGCGATGATGGCGATGACGGCGACGGCGGCTCGCGGCCCGGGCGGCGGGCGTGACGGACGGGAGGTGGCAGGCGTGACGATCACTCCGGCGCAGGCCGGCCGCCCTCGCGACCCCGACGTCGACCGCCGCGTGGCGGACGCGGCCATCACCCTGTTCGGCGAGGCGGGCTGGGCCGGCTTCAGCGTGGAGGCCGTCGCCAAGCGGGCGAGCGTCGGCAAGGCCTCCATCTACCTGCGGTGGCAGACCAAGGAGGCGCTGCTGGTCGAGGCGCTGCGGCTGCGCGTGGGCATCATCGACGAGGTCGACACCGGCTCGCTGCGCGAGGACCTGATCAGGCTGGCCCGCCAGATCCTGGGCCTGTACCTCGGCGACGCCGGGCGGGCCGCGCTCCGCCTCGACCTGGAGGGCGACCTCATCCCCGGCCTGGCCGGCCGGCTCAGCGCCCTGCGCACGTCCCAGGTGCTCGCGGCGCGCGGCATCGTCCGCCGGGGCATCAGCCGCGGCGAGATCCCCGAGGGCACCTCGATCACCCTGCTGCTCGATACGCTCGTCGGCGGCGCGATCAACCACGTCAGGGCCACGCCCAAGGAGCGGCAGGACGCGCTGCGCGACGGCGCCGCGCGATACGCCGAGCAGCTTGTCGACTTCCTCCTCTCGGCGGTCCACTCCGGCGCGGCCGCCACGTGACCGGCGGGCGCCGGCCGGCATCGAGTTAACTAGGAAGCAGCCGACGGGAGGGCGAGCCATGCAGTTCACGGCCGAGCATGAGGCGTTCCGCGCGAGCGTGCGCGAGCTGGTGGAGCGTGAGATCAACCCGCACGTGGACGAGTGGGAGCGGGCCGGGCGGTTCCCGGCGCACGAGCTGTTCCCGGCCCTGGCCAAGATCGGCCTGCTCGGCCTGGAGTACGACCCGGCCTACGGCGGGGAGGGCGCGGACCATTCGTTCACCGTGGTCGCGGGCGAGGAACTCGGCCGCATCGACTGCGGCGGGGTGCCCATGGGGATCGCCGTGCAGATGGCGATGGCCACGCCGTCGCTGCACCGGCACGGCAGCCATGAGCTGAAGCAGCGCTTCCTGGCCCCGGCGATCCGCGGCGAGATGGTCTGCTCGATCGCGGTGACCGAACCGGACGCCGGGTCGGACGTCGCGGGCCTGCGCACCCGCGCGGAGCGGGACGGGGACGAGTGGGTGATCAACGGCAGCAAGCTGTACATCACCAACGGGGCCCAGGCCGACTGGATCTGCCTGCTGGCCCGGACCTCGGGCGAGGGCGGCTACCGGGGCATGTCGCAGATCGTGGTGGAGACCAGCCGGCCCGGTTTCCGCGTCTCGCGCACCCTGGACAAGCTGGGCAACCGGTCCTCGGACACCGCCGAGCTCTCGTTCACCGACGTGCGGGTGCCGGTGAGCAACACGATCGGCGAGATCGGGCGCGGCTTCCAGCAGCAGATGGAGCAGTTCCAGGCCGAGCGCATGATCGCGGCCTACCTGCAGGTCGGCTCGATGCAGCGGGCGCTGGACCGGACCAGGGACTACCTGGCCCAGCGCCGGGTCTTCGGGCGGCCGCTGCTCGCCAACGATCACGTCGCCTACCGGCTCGCCGAGCTGTCGGCCCAGCTTGACCTGGTGCGCCACTACAACTACGCGTGCGCCGAGGCCTACCTGCGCGGGGCGGACACGACACGGTTCGCCACCATCGCCAAGCTCGCCGTGGGCCGGCTGTCCAGGGAGATCGCGGACACCTGCCTGCAGTTCCACGGCGGCATCGGCTACATGGAGGAGACCTGGACGGCCCGCTTCTACCGGGACAGCAGGCTGATGAGCATCGGCGGCGGTGCCGATGAGGTGATGCTGAACCTGCTGGCCCGCCTCGACGGATTCACGGCCTGAACGGGACGCCGCCGGGCCGGTGAACTCCTTTCATCCGCACGTCTCGTGCCCAGCGCACGTGGGCGGTCGTGGGGAGGATGAAAGAGGTTCAGCCTTCCCGCACGGCGGCGCTGGCCGCGATTGCCGAGCCGCGCGCGCCCGCCATGTCGAGGTCGGGGACCAGCGCGATGTGCGCGGCCTGTTCCTGCTCCTCCCGCAGGATCGTGTGCTCGCGCACCTGGCCGAGGAACCAGTCGCGGAAATGCGGCGCCGCGTCGACCACGCCGCCGCCGAGAAAGTACACGTTGGGGTCGGTGAAGTTGGCGGCGATGGTGAACAGCCTGCCCAGGGCCGTCGCCTGCTGCTTGAAGATCTCCAGCGCGAGCGCATCGCCTGCCTCGCCGAGACCGCGCACGAGCTTCGCCGCGGTGCCTGGCGGGCTGATCCCGGCGAGCTCGTGGCGGGCGAACCTGCTCAGCCAGTACGGGAGCAGGTTCTTCTCGATCCCGGTCAGCGAGGCCACGCTCTCGGCGTCGCCGGACAGGCCGCAATTGCACACCGGCACCGGCTGGCCGGGGCCGAGCAGACCGTCCATGGGGATCCAGACGTGCCCGAGCTCTCCTGCCATGCCCGCCGCGCCCTGCACCACGTGCCCGCGCTCGATCACTCCGCCGCCGAGGCCGGTGCCGACGATCACCGACACCGACGAGCGCCGGTTCGCTTCGCCGGGCCCGAAGTGCACATGGTGCGCGTACAGCGCCGCGGCGTTGGCGTCGTTGTTGTACAGCACCGGGATGCCAAGAGCCTGCCCAAGCGCGCCCCGGACATCGAAGCCGCGCCACTCCAGATTGCCGAAGTTGGTTGCGCCCCGGGATGAGATCACGCCGTCGGCGCTGACCGGCCCCGGCGTGTCCAGGCCAACCGCGCGCACCCTGTCCCGCGGCGTGCCGGTCAGCTCGAGAACCTGCTCGAACGACCAGGCCAGGGCCTCGATCGCCTTTTCCGGGCCGTCCCTGACGTAGCTCGGGGTCTCGACCATCCGGTCGACCAGGAACCGGTCCTCGGAGTCGAGCACCGTGGCGTTGTTCGTCGTTCCGCCGTTGTCGAGGCCGACCACCACCCACGTGCCGGGATCACCCATGTCATGGCCTCCCTCGCGAGCGCTGCGCTGGCTTCGCGAGGCGCGTCCTCGCCGCCGGGGCACCGCTGACGCGGCGCTCGGCCCGGCGGCTGCGGCACTGCGGGTTAGCCAAGCGAGGTTGATCGAGGGTGTCTCATGTCACCTCCACCGGCCTCCTTACGCGTTGATACTAGATCGCTCCGGCCTCGCGGTCTGCGGCCGGGACGGCCACCAGACCCGCTCGCCGATCGTGAGCAGGCCCGCCGGGACCAGCACGGTGCGCACCAGCAGCGTGTCGAGCAGGATGCCGATGGCGATCCCGCTTGCGACCTGCGCGGTCGAGACGGCCGGAAGCGTGGCGATGTCGCCGATGCATGCGGTCATGATGATACCGGCGGCGGTGATGACGCCTCCGGTCACGCCCAGGCCCCGCACTGTGCCCTCGACCGGCGTGCCCGGCGTCACCGCGGCAACGCTCGGTGTGGCGTGTGCTGCCGCCGCGGCGGCGCCCGCCCGTCCCGGCGGGGCCAGGAGAACGAGGGGGGCAAGGTCGCCGGCCGGGTAGTGCTCGGCGAGCAGTCGCGCGCCGACCACGCTGCCGGGGTCGCCTTTGATGTCGTCCGCGGGGTTGCCGTTGGTGTACAAGGTGCCCAGCCCGGCACACGCCGCACCGAGCAGCAGCACGGTGACGACGGTGACCGGCGCCGGATGGCGGGCAATCCGGGCGCCGATGCCCGCCCAGACGCGGGATTCCTCGCCGCCTGGGTCACCGTTGCGCGGGATCCACGGCCAGAACACTTTCCTGCCGGCCACGAGCAGGATCGCCGGCAGGAAGGTGATCTCGGCGATCAGGGCGGAGGCGATCGAGACGGCGCCCACCGGGCCGAAGCCATGCAGGGACGCCGACTGGGCCGCCAGGAGGCAGAGCATGCTGATCGTGACCGTCGCCGCGGAGGCCACCAGAGTCGGCACGGTCCGGCGCAGCGCGACGGCCATCGCCTCCTCGGTGGTGGCGTGGCGCCGCAGTTCTTGCCGGTAGCGGTGGATCAGCAGCAGCGCGTAGTTCGTGCCCGCGCGAGACCGAGATCCTGGCGATGATCGCCAGGGGCATGACCAACCCGGAGATCGCTGCCGAGCTGTTCATCAGCGCCCACACCATCAAGAGCAACATCAACCGGATCTTCGCCAAGACCGGGTCGGCCGACCGCGCCGCCGCGATCCGCTACGCCCGCGACCACAACCTGGGCTGACGCGGCGGGTCACATCCGGGCCGAGCGGACGGTACCGCGGCCCGCCCGGACCGCCGCGACCAGCCCGAAGCCCAGCGCCAACCCGGCGAGCACCGCGGCTGCCTTGAGGGTGGCCGCGCCGTCGCCGCGCAGCGCTGCCTTGAGCGCCGACACCGCCCAGTAGCCGGGCGATGCGGGCGCGGCGTGCCGCACCCAGGCCGGCATCACGGCGAGCGGCACCAGCGCCCCGCCGAGGCTGCTGAGCAGCATCCCGCCGAGGTCGTAGGCGATCGACAGCTCGCTGAAGCTGCGGGCGAGCACGCCGATCGCCGCGCCCATCCCGAGCAGCGCCAGCGTCCAGGCGAGCAGCGCCAGCGCGAGCAGCGGCAGGCTGCGGATCGCCAGGCCGAACACGACCGCGCCCAGGCCCACGATCAGGGCCTGCTGGGCGAGCAGCGCCGCCATCGCGGGAACCGCCTTGCCCGTGATCAGCTCGGCGGGGCGGACGGCCGTCGCGCGGATCCGCTCCCAGGTGCGCCAGACCCGCTCGGTGAGGATCGAGCCGCCCACGATGTTGAGGGCGAGCAGGGAGAACGTGACCAGGGTGGCGATGACCGCCTGGCCGATGCCGGCGGCCCGGCCCTGCGCCGCCTGGTACAGCGGGTGCAGCAGGGTGAGGAAGAGCAGCGGCAGGATGAGCCGGCTGGCCAGCGGGCCGGGCTCGCGCAGCAGCAGGATCGTGTTGTGGCGGATCACGGCCGCGGTGCGGCGGCCCGCGTCAGGCAGCATGGGAAGCCTCCGGGGTGAGGGCCCGGTAGAGATCGTCGAGGCTGGGGCGGCGGACGTCCACCGACACCGGCGTGCATCCGGCGGACAGCAGCGCGGCGAGGTCGGCGGGCGGGTCGGTGCTGGTGATGCGCAGCTCGCCGTCGACGCTGCGGGTGCGGCCGGCCAGGGCGGCGGGCACGTCCCCGGGGCGGACGGCGCCGTCGAGGCGGAGCCGCAGTTCCCCGGGCAGCCCCTTGATCAGGTCCTGCTGCGGGCCGCGGGCGATGACCCGGCCGGAGCGGGCGACGGCGAGCGTGGCGCCGAGGTCGGCCAGCTCGGGCAGGTAGTGGGTGGTGTAGACGACGGCGGCGCCGCCGGCCGCGCGGGCCCGGATCGCGCCGAGCAGCGCCGCGCGGGTCT
>JASHPR010000248.1 GCA_030038015.1 Streptosporangiaceae bacterium | reverse complement strand
ACCTGTCGTCTGCGGGGGGCACGCCAGGTCACTTCGTCTCTGCGGTGAAGCCAACGGGCCGGGGGTTGACGGCGAGGTGTTCGCCGACCCGCTTGACGAGAACCGCCATCTCGTAGGCGACGAGGCCGACGTCGGCAGACGAGGACGCCAGGACGGCGAGACAGGAGCCCTCGCCAGCGGCGGTCACGAACAGGAATTCCGACTCCATCTCGATGATGATCTGCCGGGCTGGACCGCCGCCGAAGTGCCGCCCCACGCCCCTGGCCAGGCTCTGGAATCCGGCCGCGGCCGCCGAGAGGTGGTCCGCGTCCTCCTTGCTCAGCCTGGCCGAGGCGCCGATCGTAAGGCCGTCTCTGGACAGGATGACGGCCTTGCTGATGTAGACGACCCTGGCGACCAGGTCGTCGAGGAGCCAGTCAAGCTCGCTGGCCTGGCTCACGTGCTCCCCCTCCGGTCATCCCGACGCAGCGGCGTCACAGATCGCTTTGCTGCTCGCCGCCGCTTCCGCTGGCTTCCCCGTTCGGCGTCGTGTCGGACGGCGGCGTCACAGAACCGGAAACGTAACGGCCGCGTTCCCAGCCCCGCTGCAGCGCCGTCATGATGCTCCGCGCGGCCTCGGGGGACGGGGACCTCGCCACCCTGCCGCCGTCGGCACCGGGCCCGCCGTCGCGCAGTTGCGGGGCCAGGCTGGCCTGGCGCACCCGGACCGGCAGGCCCAGGCTGGCCAGCTCGGCGGTGTCCGCCCGCGGGTCGACACCGTCGTCGCCGGGGGCCGGCGGCCGGTCGCCCGCAAAGGAGAAGACGCTCCCGGCGGCGGCCGCCGGGCGCCGGAGCGGCGTGAACACGCTCTGCTCTGCTGCCGGGGCATCCTCCCCGGGGGCTGCGGCGGGACCCTCTCCGGGGGCTGCGGCGGCAGCCCCCTCGGGCTCCCCAGGGGCAGCTTCGGGGACGGCCGGGACGGGGACGGCAAACGGCCTGGTGTCACGGCCGGGCGTGTGTGCCCCGGGCAGGTCAGCCGCGGCGCCGTCGTCGGGCAGGTCAGCCGGGGCGCTCCCGTCGGGCAGGTCAGCCGGGGCGCTCCCGTCGGCCGGGTCAGCCGGGGCGCTCCCGTCGGCCAGGTCAGCCGGGGCGCCGACGTGGGGCAGCCCGGCCGCGGCCGGGACGGCCTCCGGCTCCGCTGGCCCTTCCGGAGGCACGGGCGCGGTTGGCCGGGGCAGCGCGGAAGGTGCCGCGACGCTGGCCTGCGTGAGCACGGCGGGCCGGCCGGGGAGCCGGATCGGGCGCTCGCCCGCTGCAACCGCCGGGACCCTGGCGCCGTAGGAACCCTGGCCGACAACGAGGGACGTGGGGATCAGCACGATGGCCGTCGTGCCGCCGAATGGTGAGGCCTGCAGCGTGATCCGGATGTCGTGCCGCTTGGCGAGCTGCCCGGCGACGAAGAGGCCGAGCTGCTCGCTGCCGGAAAGGTCGAACGGCGGCGGGTGGGCGAGATTGGCGTTGATCCCGGCCATCTTCTCTTCGCTGATGCCGAGCCCGCGGTCTTCGATCTCAACGGCGAATCCCCGGCCCACCACGTCGCCGTGGACCCGGACCGGCGCATTGGGCGGGGAGTAGATCACGGCGTTCTCGGCGAGCTCGGCGATCATGTGGATGACGTCGGCCACGGCCGGGCCGATGAGTGCCGCGCTGGTCCCGACCGTCACCCTGATCCGCGGGTAGTCCTCGACCTCGGCGACCGCCGCGCGCAGGACGTCGATGAAGGGCACCGGGTGGCGCCAGCCGCGCGCCGGCGGCTCGCCGGACAAGATGATCAGGCCCTCGGAGTGCCTGCGCATCCGCGTGGTGAGGTGGTCGATCCGGAACAGGTCCTCCAGCTCCTCCGGCTCGGTGGCCCGGCGTTCCATGGCGTCCAGCAGCGCGAGCTGCCGGTGCAGCAGCGACTGGCTGCGCCTGGCCAGGTTGCGGAAGACGTCGCTCACACCGCGACGGAGCCTGGCCTCGTCGACGGCGGCTTCGACCGCCGCTCGCTGGACCGCGTTGAATGCCTCCCGTACCTGCCCGATCTCGTCCGAGCCCGTTTCCAGCGGCGGCGCCTCGGCGGACACGTCGACGTCCTGGCCGGCCCGCAGCCGCTCCATGACGCTGGGCAGCCGGTTGCTGGCCAGGTCAAGGGCTGACCGCCGGAGCGCGGCCAGCTGCTGTACCAGGCCACGGCCGATCCAGAACGACAAGACGATCGAGAGGATGACCGCCAGCAGGCCGAGGCCTCCGACGAGGTAGAGCCTCAGGAAGGTGGCGTCGGCGACCGGCTGCGCCTGCGCCGTCAGCTCGGTGGCGGCCTGCGTGCTCGCGTCCGACAGCCCGGCGGAGACCGCGCCGACCGCCAGGTTCCAGTCCGGGAGGGACACCGGCGGGACGCGCCCGGGGCGGGCGTCATTGACGATCTGGTCTTCCAGCGCCTCCAGGGCGGCCGAGGCCCGCGGGTTGATGTCCCTCTGGTAATACGCCCGGTAGATCGGCTCGAGGTCCGGCAGGGTCTGCGAGTACAGGGCGCGACGCGCGCCGACCAGTTCGGCGAACTGCTGGCGGTCCGCCGCCGAGAACGTCCGCGCGATGGCGTCCCCATCCACCAGCGCGTCTTCCTCCAGCAGGATTTCCTCGGATCGGCCCAGCCGCACCAGGGCCAGTGACTGGGTCGCCACCGGGACGTTGTCCTCTTGCAGGATGGCCTGGTTCAGCACGGAGTCGGCGGCGGAGATGATGCCGCCGTACGCACTGATCGCCTGGGGCCTGCTGATGGCCAGCGCAGCAACCTCGGAGCGCAGCTTCCCCAGGCCCGCGGCGGCCCCGAGCAAGCCATCGATCGCCTGCGCCTCCGCGGGGGAGGTGTCGCCCATGGTGGCGGTGGCCGCCCTCTGGAAGGCTGCCTGGGTCACCCCGGTCCTGGCTTCCTGGGCGTGCAGGGTTGCCAGGTTCGACGGCAGCGGGGCGGCCAGGTACGCCACGGCCAGCAGGCGCTCGGCATCGACCTGGGCCTCCAGGTTGCCCGTGGGCGTGCCGACGGTGTCCTTCAGCGTCCTTGACCTGGCCAGGTTGATGGCATCGCTGGCGGTAATGGTGGCTGCGAAGGCGTACACACCGATGAGGGAGAGGATCGGGATGGCGACGAGGAGGACGATCCTCAGGCGTATCGATCGGCGGCGCAAACGCATGACGTGGCCTCGGAGTGAGAAGTGAACAGCGAACCCGCTGTTAATCTGGGAAGACTCCGGTCGAAGGTTTGTGATCTTAACAGCCTGCAACAAAGATCACTAGCAAAACCAGGCAAGCCACGGCGATAATGGCTGACCCTCGTCCATTCCCGCACTTCGTGAGCCGGCTTCGCACTTTGCGGATTGCATTATGCGCAACCCTTTTATCTCAGGCGGTCTCGAAGCCATGGCCAAGCTCCCAGTCGGTGACCGCCCGGCGGGCCAGCATGAGATGGTGGCGGGCCATGCTGGCTACATGCTCCCGGACGCTTTCGCCGAACGCCCGGCTGGCCAGCTTCGAATCCGCGAACCGCTGGATGGCCTCGGTGAGGTCCATCGGGAGCGAGCCAGGGCCGTGCCCCCCGCGCCGGGCACCGAGGCGGCGGGAAGCTCGATCCCGTCCTCTTCCAGCCCGCCGATGCCCGCCGCCAGCGCCCCCGCGATCGTCAGGTACGGGTTGGCGTCAGCCCTGGGCAACCGGAACTCCATCCGCAGCGACGGGCCGCTGCCCACCACGCGCACCATCGCGGCCCTGTTGTCATATCCCCACGTGGCCACCGCCGGGGCAAACCCGCCGGGCTGGAGCCTGCGGAAGGAGTTCACGACGGGGGCGTGCAGCAGCGTGAGCTCCGGCGAGAACGCGAGCAGCCCCGCCAGGAACCTCCGCGCGGGATGGCTCAGCTCGGTGGCTGACGCCCCGCCGCCGGCCGCGGCGGTGCACGGCCGGCCCGCTTCGTCGCGCAGCGAAAGGTGCAGGTGGCATCCGGAGCCGGCCTGAGACTCCTCGGGCATCGCCATGAACGTCACGGAGCAGGAGCGCTGGTGCGCGATCGCCTTCGCGGCGTGCTTGAACAGCGCGTGGCCGTCGGCGGCCTGGACCGGCGTGCTCGCCGGGAAGTTGAGCTCCGCCTGGCCGGCGCCGCCCTCGCCCTGGGTGACCTCGGCAGGCAGGCCAAGCTCGGCCATCGCCAGCCGCAACGGCTCGGCAGCGTATTGGCGGGCGAGAGGCTGGCGCCGGGCCTCGTTTCCGGCAGCTACCGGCGCCTGCCGCCGGGCCGGGGGCGTATTTCCCGGTCACCGCGCGGATGGACCCCGCGGTCAAAAACGCGGTCGCCTCGATACCCGAAGACGCGTGGACACCGATCCGCTACCCGCGGGCGATATGGGATGACCAGCTGCGGGCCTGGGTCCCGGCGCCCAGGTCGCCGGGACCGCCTATACCGCGTTCACCTCGGCGAAGGGCCAGACGGTCACCGCCCGGCCGATCGTCCGCCGGGTCCGCGACCGCAACCAGGCCAGCGGCGAGCAGGACGAGCTGTTCCCGGCCTGGCGCTACCACCCTGTGTTCACCGATTCCCCGTTCACCATGCTGCCAGCAGAAGAAGCCCACCACCGCGACTACCTGTTGACTGAACCACCGCACGAGTTTCCGCAGTTCACAGATCCCGTCCCTGCTCTTCCCCCGATCCGATCACGCCGCCAAGCTAGCGGAGATCCACGCCAACCTCCTCGATCGCCTTCAAGCTGCACCTGCCCGAGGGCTGGCATCGCCAGGCCGAATGGCTCAGCCTGTTCCAGGCGGGCTGCGCCCGCCGCAGCCCGAGGCGGCCTGACCAGCCCCGACCGGTCACCGCACCCAAACGGCCAGGCGCCAACGGCAGCACGCCACCGCTGACCCCGATCACGAAACCCGGACAAGCCGCAAAACCGTCAGCGGCAGAACACGCACGCCCCGCAGCAAACTACAAGATCACAACCGCTGAGCGCGGGCCGTGAAATGATCACCCGAATTCACGTGGTGGATCGAGACTTAGGAGTTTGGGGATGGTTCGGCGCCACGTCGAGTGCGGGATTCTGGCCGAAGAACCCGGCCGGCTTCAGCGCGAATCCGGCCCGCTCGGCCGGCATGACTGGCCAGTCCTCAGGCCTGGTGATGTGGTGGCTGCCCAGCGTGTACCAGAGCACGACGTCGGTGTTCTCGATCGGGCGGTCGGCTTCGGTCCAGTCGGGCAGCCCGGCGCCGCCGGGGTGCTGGTTGGGGTAGTCGCCGGCAGGGAATCTCTCCTCGGGCTGGTAAGGGGTGACCCACAGGTGCCTGGTAGCGAACGCGGCGCGCTGGGTCACCGGGCTGTCAGGGTGGCTGAAGGCCAGGATGTTGCTGCCGGGTACGAGCTTGTAGCCAGCCTCATGCCCGAGCTGGTTCTTGCTGCCCGGATTGGCGACCAGCCAGTACCGGCCGCGCAGCGGGTCGATGACGCGCTGCGCCTCCGACTCCCGGCGCAGCGGCCGTCTCACCGGCCGGAACGCAGTGCGGGACAGGTTGCCCGGGCCCGGCGGCATCGCCTCGGTGTCCACCTCATACACGGTGTTGCGCAGCCCGTCCACAGCCATGTCCAGGCGGACGGAAAGGAAGTGCTGGTGGTGGGTGGCCAGCGTCTGTGGCGCCACCAGGGTGCCGAAGTCGCTGGTTTCGCCCGGCGCCAGGGCGCTGGTCAGCACGATGCCGGTCAGCTTTACCTCGAACTCAATGCTGCCGTCCTGGTAGAAGTACCAGTAGAACGCGTACTCGTAGTTGCTCGCGGTGATGATGAACGAGACCACCAGTCGCCGGCTTCGGCGGGTCTCGGTGGTTCCCAGGTCTGCGTCAAAATGCTTCCACAGCAGGCCGGAGTCCTCCTCGTGCAGGCAGATCGCGTTCCGTACCTGGTACGGCTCGCCACTGGAGTTGGCGAGCTGGACGTCGAAGTAGCGGATTTCCCCGAGGCAGTCACAGCCGCGCTCGAGCGAGTTGGCCATGATGCCGATCCCGTACTCACCGATGTCGAAAGCGTTACGCCAGCTCAGGAACGGCTGCGGGTCAGCGTACGGGATGAACAGCTCTGCCACCGAGGCACGCCAGATGACCGGCCGTACCCTGCCCCGGTCCTCGTATCCGATGGTGTGCAGGATCAGGCCCTCCCGGGCGGTGAAGCCCAGCCGGAACCGCCAGCGCTGCCAGCGGACCTCCCAGCCGTCAACCTCGAAGCTCGGGCCGTCGGGCTGGACGATCTCCAGCGGCTTGAGCGTGTCCCGCAGCGGCCCGACCCGGTCGGCGGCGTAGGCGCCGTCACCGGGCGGGAAGGGCACGACGCCCAGGTCCTCGACCCGCACCACCGTCATGTCGTCGAGGTCCACGACGGCGGTCAGGCCGTGGATGGGCTTGGCGTACGGGTTGTCGTCTGCCTGGGCGCGGTAGAACAGCAGCGTCCACATGACCCGGCGTTCCGCCTCTTCAGCTGCCGTGAACGTGCCGATCCCCCACGGTTCGAACAGCACCTGCGCGGGATTGGTGATGCCGCGGCGCTCAAGACCTGCCCGGATCCGCGGGTCAGCCGCGGCCACCCGCTGGCACTCGGCGTACTCCCACAGCGTCACCGGGCCGCGCGCCCCGGGAACCGGCCGCCAGGACACGACGGAATCGGCGGCGAGCGACACGACCGCCTCATAGAGCATGTGCTGCCGGGGCTCGATCAGCACGATGAACGCCTCTCGCGGCGCCGCAGCAGCGCCCGGGGCGGCCTGGCCAGCGCCAGCAGGCTGACTGGCGTCAGCGCTGCAGGCGGGGTCAGCGAAAGCGATCTGGCTCTTGGCCGGCTCGTTGAGGCTCACCGACACGAACCGCGCCTCGGCATTGACCGGTCTCTCTCGCCGCAGGATCGCGACCGCCTGCCTGATCTCATTGCCGTCGAGCGGATCGAGGGGATGACGGTCCTGGCGCGCGCTGCGCCTGCAGGCGGCACCCTGGCTGTCCTGATCTTCGTCAGTCATGGGATGGCACGTTACCAAAGGGGTTACCGGGCCAAAGGGTTCCCTGCCTGGTCCAGGTGCAGCCGCGTTTCGACCGTCCCTGCCTGTAATCCGGCGGCCAGTACAAGCGTCGGGTTTGGGTGTCTTCGCGTGGTTACCGGCTTGGCCCGGGCGTGCTCGAGTTGCCTTCCTGCCCCCGGATGGCTGCCATGTTCTCGCGGACGGGCGGCCGCCCGGCAGCGTGATGACCGGACGGGGAGGGGAGGTGCTGGGGCTGGGGATCGGGATGGGGTGGGGGCGGGCTCCTGGGGCGGTCGGTGCGACCTCCATTCTGTGGTTTGTGTTGCTTTTCGCGGCAAGCTCAGCAACGCTATGTAACGCTATGGTCAGATGAGGAGGCTGTAAGGCTGCTGCTGTGAGCCGGGGATTCCCCGCATCCGTTGCGGGTCGCACGGGCAGGCGCTTGTCCTGTGCGCCGCTCACGCGGGAGCCCGGGCGCATGGTCGCAGTCGCCTTTCTCGCTGGCCGTGACGATCGTGGCCGGGCAGGCCGGGACTTGAGGAGAGCAGATGACGGATCAGCCTGTAAGGGCCGTCGTGGGACTGGTGCAGGTTCCGGAAACGGGGGCGACGAGGCTCAAGCCCAACGCCATCGGCCTGGTCCAGGACACGATCATCGGCATGGCGACATCGGCGCCGGCCGGGACGGTTGCCGCGACGCTGGCGGCCCTGGCGGTGGCCGCCGCCTACGGCGGCGGCGCCGTCCTTCTGGTTACCGCCATCCCGATGCTGGTCATCGCCAACGCCTACCGGCGCTGCAACATGTGGAACGCCACCTGCGGTGCGTCATTCGAGTGGGTCGGCCGGTCGATCAACCCCTACCTCGGCTTCCTGACCGGGTGGGTGATGATCCTCGGCTATGTCATCACCACTGTCGCCGAGGTTGTGGTCCTTGCTCCCAGCGTTCTTGCGATCTGGGGGTCCAGCTCAGCGAACACATGGCAGGCCATCGGCATCGACGTGGGCCTGGTCCTGTTCATGCTGGTTATCGCGGTGGTCGGGATCAGGCTGACCGCCCGCGTGCAGGTGGGCATGGCGCTGGTGGAATACGCCATCCTGATCGGCCTGTCGATCGCCGGCCTGGTCATCGTGCTGGCCGGCCACCACGCCGGAGCCGTGCACTTCTCGAGAAGCTGGCTGAGCGTCAGCGGGATCGGCGGGAAGGGCAGCCTGGCCGCCGGCCTGCTGATCTCGGTGTACATCTACAGCGGCTGGGACGCTTCGGTGTACGTCAATGAGGAGACCCGGGGCCGCCGGGTCAATCCCGGCCGGGCCGTCATCCTTGGCACGTGCCTGCTGGCGATAATTTACGTTCTGGCGCAGATGGGCCTGCAGGGCGTCGTCTCACCGAAAGCCCTGCAGGCGCATGTTTCGACGGCGATGATCTACGCCGCGCAAGCTATCGGCGGCGGGGCGTGGGCGAAGGTGATGGCGCTGGCCATCGCGCTGTCGGTCATCGGCGCGACCGGGACCGGGATCGTGATCACTGCGCGGCTGGTCTACGGCATGTCCGCCCGCGACGTCCTTCCCCGCTCACTGTCCAACGTGTCACCGCGCTGGAACACGCCTGTCCTGGCCAGCGTGATCGCGGGCGCAGCGATCATCGCGGTCATCACCGTGGATCTCCGGTTCGCCGGGCTTGCCAACATCTTCAGCGACGTGGTCGGGGTGTCCGGGCTGCTGTTCACGATCTTCTACGTCATGACCGGCCTGGCCATGATGGTTTACTACCGGAGGCGGATCACCGCCAGCCTCGTAGACTTCCTTACCATCGGCCTGCTGCCGCTCGCCTCCATAGTGCTGCTGGGCTGGGTGTTCGATAAGACCATCACCCAGGTTCCGCTGGGCGAGGTTTACACCATCTACGCCGTCATCGGCACCGGCATCGTCGTGATGATCCTGCAGAGGCTGCTGCGCCGACCGGAGTTCTTCCACATAAAGCGCGAGAAGTACACCGGCGGGCGTCAGCAACCGACTGGAAGTGTGCAGACCTGACTGAGGCCGATCTTGCTGGTGCCTGGCTTCTCCCGGCTGCCATCCAGACGTCAGAGCGCACGCACTGTCAAAAGTCGAAGACCCGGAGGGCTGCGTGCCCGCCGTGCCGACGATGGCGTGGAGCCTGGCCTGCCTGAGCCGCCAGGCCAGGCTGTCTTCGGCCAGAGTGCCAGTGCCGTGCGCGGTGTCCAGCGCGCACGGAGCGAGGAGCTGTCTTCAGCGCGGGCCGCGACTGGCCGGGCGAGGTCTGCGCACCCCACGGCTGCGACGAGGCCGGTGGCGCCGCAGCAGGCCCACAGCATGCCCAAGCAGCCGACGCGGATCACTGCTGCACCGACGGCAGAGGGGGTGACCACAGCCAGGCCCATACTCGCCTGCCACGTCCCCAGCCAGACGCGTCTGCGCGATCGGGATGATCGGGGCCGGATCGCGGTCAGGGCAAGCGTTCCGGCTGATTTGCCGCGCAATCGCGGTGACACCACCCGGGTGGATGCTCGCCGCCATCGAGTACGTGATCGTCACGGTGTTCGGGCATCACCGCGGCACCTCCGCCTTCCACTGGAGCTGGTTCTCCTGGCACACGCTGGGCGGCACCCAGGACCTCGTCGGCGGGATCCTGATCGCCGTCTACATGTTCAGCGGCTGGGACACCTCGGTGTACGTCAACGAGGAGACCCAGCGGTCCCGGGTGAATCCCGGCCGCGCCGTGGTGGTGGGCGTGATCACGCTCGGCGTGATGTACGCGTTCTTCACGTTCGCGTTCCAGGGCGGCGTCACCAAGAAGGCCCTGGCGGCCAACGGGTCCGACGCGCTGGCCTACATCGTCAGTCGGTAGCTGGCTCGCCCTGGGACAAGGTGATGATCGTGGCGGTGCTGCTGTCGATCGTGGGCGCGACACAGACCGCGCCGGTGGCCGGGTCGCGGATCGCGTTCGCCATGGGACAGGACAAGGTGCTGCCGTCCGCGCTCGGCAGGTCGCACCCCAGGCACCGGACGCCGGCGGTGGCGACCGTCGTCTTCGCCCTGCTGACGCTGGCCGTCACGTGGGTCTACACGCTCAGCTCGGCCAGCGTGGAAGGCGCGTTCACCAACGTCGTCAGTTCCGTGGGGCTGATGTTCGCGCTGTTTTACGCCGCGACCGGGATCGCGATGGCCGTTTATTACCGCAGGCTCGCCGCGCGCGGGGTCGGCTCATTGCTGGAACTGGCGCTGGTACCGCTCGTTTCCGCTGCTTTTCGCATCTGGGTCGCCATCAAGTCGGTGCCGGGCCTTGGCGGCTGGAATGGCGATGTGATGCATTACCTGTACATCATGCTCGCCCTCGGCGTGATCTTCCTGCTCATCGCCCGCCTCGTCGGGCGTTCCGGCTACTTCGCCGAGCCCACCGAGGCCTACAGCCCTTCCGCCGCAGGTTCCGCCGGGGGCGCATCCAGGTGAGCTGACACAGGAACGGCCGTCTGGCCTTCGGCCGCCTCGGCGGTGAGGACGTACTCGACGAGCGTGATCAGGACCTGCTTGACCGAGGACCGCTCCCTGGCGTCGCAGAGCAGGGTGGGCACGTGGGAATCGAGGTCGAGCGCGATGCGGACGTCCTCGGGATCGTGCTGGGGTGCGCCGTCGAAGACGTTGATGGCCACGACGAACGGCAGCCCCCGCCGCTCGAAGTAATCGACCGATGGGAAGCAGTCGGCCAGGCGGCGGGTATCGGCCATGACCACGGCGCCGAGCGCACCATACGCCAGGTCGTCCCACATGAACCAGAAGCGGTGCTGGCCCGGGGTGCCGAACAGGTACAGGGCGAGCCGCTTGCCCATGGTGATCCTGCCGAAGTCCATCGCCACCGTGGTCGTGGTCTTGTCGCCCACGCCGCTCATGTCGTCGACGCCGACGCTCACCTGCGTGAGCGCTTCCTCGGTGCGCAGCGGCCGGATCTCGCTTATCGAGCCGACGAGCGTGGTCTTGCCAACGCCGAACCCTCCAGCGACCAAGATCTTGAAGGGGGTAAGCGAGCTGTCGTCGGCCGCGTCACTGGCATCAGAGCGAGCGGAGCCCATCGAGCACCTCCCTGAGCAGATCCGTGTTCGCCCGCGGGCGCATGGCCCGCCGGGGCTGCACAGTGATCATGTCCTGCTGGACCAGGTCGGCGAGCAGGACGCGCACGACGCCAAGCGGCAGCGCCATGTCGGCCGCGGCGTCGGCGACCGTCGTCGGCTCCTGGCACAGGCCGATCAGCTTGCGGTGCTCGGGCGTGAGCCCCGGCGACTGCGCGGGCCCCGGAGGCGGCCCTGCCGCGGCGATCACCGAGACCAGGTCAAGCACCGTGTCGCCGACAGGATCGGTGCGGCCCCCGGTCAGCGCGTATGGCCGGACGACGGGGCCAGCTTCCCGGTCGACCCACCTGTCGTAGTCGGGCACAAAATGGCTCACTCGGCTGGTATCTGGCGGCCAGCGAGCCTGGGCTGCGCAACGAGGTGCGGCCCAGCGCGCTTGACCAGCATCGCCATCTCATAGGCGATGAGGCCCGCGTCGGCGTTCGCCGGGCACATCACCGCGAGGCAGCTGCCGTAACCAGCCGCCGTGACGAACAGGAACGCCTGCTCAAGCTCGATGATCGTCTGCCGTACCTCGCCGAGGCAGAAATGCTCGCCCGCGCCCCTGGCGAGACTCTGCACGCCAGCGGCCAGCGCAGACAGATGCTCAGCGTCCTCGCGGCTCAGGCTCTGGGAGGCGGCGATGGCCAGGCCGTCGCGGGAGAGGATCACGGCTTGCTGGATGTCGTCCACCCGGGCGGCGAGGTCATCAAGTAGCCAGCTCAGCTGCTGGCCCGTCGAAGTCATCCCATATGAGCCCATCACGCATCCTCCCGCGGTACCTCACGCCTGCCGTCGCCCGGGTTCCGGCCACCGGTTGTGGCCCCCGAGTCTGGCCCTTCCTCAGTCCTGCGGCCTCGTTCCCACCCGCTCTGCAAGGAAGCCAGCAGCTTCTGCGCCTGCTCCGGCGAGCGTGTCTCGGGCCCGCGGGACGGGGTGGCGGGCCCGGGCGAGGGCCTGGCACGCAGGTGCGGGGACAGGTTCGCCTGGCGGACACGTCGCGGCAAGCCCCGATGTGTGCCCGCTTCCTGGCTGCTAGCGGGCGGGCGCGGCCCGGCAGGCTCGGTGGCCGTTCCGTCTGGCTGGCTGCCGCCTGCACCGGTATGGCCGGGGAAGACTCGCTGGCCGAGAAAGGTCGGCTGCTTCAGCGGGACGAACGGCTCCGCCTGGCCGGTATCCGGTGTCGCCGGGGCGGCCAGCGTGACCGCGGCGGCCGCCGTGCCCGGGGCGGCTGGCGTGGCCGGGGCGGTCGGCGTGCCCG
>JASHPR010000247.1 GCA_030038015.1 Streptosporangiaceae bacterium | reverse complement strand
CCCGCCCGCCAGCAGCGTGCCCGGCCCGGCGGCCCCCGCCAGCTCCATGATCCTGGCCGCCGTCGCGCCGCCCAGCTCCCCGGCGGCCGACTCGACGGACTGCGTTCCCCGCGTGTACAGCCCGGGACGGACGCCGCGCGCGCCCGCCTCCGCGGCGCTGCTGCTCCGCCGCGTCGGGCGGAGCTGGTACAGCGCGGCCGCGCCGCCGATCGCCTGCGCTCCGGCATAGCGGTTGAAACCGGGCAGCACCGCCTCGTAGACGAGGTGCAGCGGCTCCAGCGCCTGCTGCACGGCGAGGCCGAGCGCGGGCTGCTGCTCGCCGAACCCGTAGGCCAGCAGCAGCCTGCCGTTCCGCTGGTCGCCGAGCCCCTGCAGGCAGCGGGCGGCGAACAGGTGCACGCCGTCCGGGGTGTACGGCGGGTCGGTGAAGGCGAGCTGGGCCGACCCGTGCAGCGCCGCGGGCAGCCCGGCGCGCAGGTCGGCGAAGTAGCACCGGACGTCGAGGCCGCGCCGCGCCGCCTCGGCGTCGAGGTAGCCGAGCAGCCGGTCGTCTGCGTCGACGACGCTGACCCGCAGGCCGGCGGCGCCGCCAGCCAGGAACAGGCCGAGCGACGTCAGGTCGTGATCGCCCACGCAGAGCACGTGCGCCCCGCGCAGGTCGAAGCTGCGCAGCAGGTAGTGGGCGCGCTTCAGCACGGTCACCGGGGTGGCGGCCACCTGGTCGAGCTCACGCCGCGGCGGCGGCGCGCGCTCGATCAGCCGCGCCGCCTCGGCCAGGGCCGCCGGGTCGCGCCTGGCCAGCTCGTCCCACGGGTCGGGCGGCGGCTGGCTCCCGCCGCAGCCGAACTCCGCGGCATACGCGGCCGCGTGCGGTGCGCCGATCCGCACCCGCCCGCCCGATGAGTCGAGATGCGGCCCCACCGCCCGCAGCACGGCCTCCACGGTGCGCCGGGACGCGCCGGTCAGCGACACGATCTCGTCGACCGAGCGCGGCTCCCCGTCGGCCAGCAGGCAGCCGACCGCGTCGATGCGCCTGGCGTCGATCCCGAAGCTGCGCCGCAGGTGCTGGATGGCGGCCAGCGGCGGTCCCGGGGTGCGCCTGGCGCGCGGGGTGAGCGCGGTGCGCGGGTCAACGGACAAGCTGGTCCTATGGGTTTCCTGATGCCCGGTCGGTGGCTGGCCCGCCCATGGTACGTCCCGGCGAGCCCGCGGCCGGGGCCGTCGGGCCCGGAGCCTGCCGCCTCAGGCGCCCGGCGCCCGGGGGATGAGGCCTTCCGGCGGGCGGGCGCGCAGGCCGGCCGGCCCGCCCGGGCAACCCGCTCCGTATCGGCGTAATATGCAACGGGTGACGGTCCAGGTAGAGGTGCTCGACAAGGTAACCGGCGAGGTGGTTGAGGCGTTCAGCCGCCTCGTCCCGCAGCTGTCCAGGTCCGCGGCCCCGCCGGGGCAGGCGCAGCTCGAGGCCATCGTGGCCTCCCCGGCGGACACGGTGCTGCTGGCCCGATCCGCCGGCGCCATCGTCGGCACGATGACCCTGGTCATGTTCCCGCTGCCGACCGGCCTGCGCGCCTGGATCGAGGACGTGGTCGTCGACGAGTCCGCCCGGGGGCAGGGCATCGGCGAGGCGATGATGCGGGAGGCGCTCCGGATCGCCCGGGAGGCCGGGGCCAGGACCGTGGACCTGACCTCGCGCCCGGCGCGGGTTGCGGCAGGCCGGCTCTACGAGCGGCTGGGCTTCACCATCCGCGATTCCCGCCTCTACCGTTACGCCTGCGAGGGCTGACCGGGGTCACCGGCCAAGCTCGGCCACGGCGGCGAGCAGCCGGTCGACGTCGGACCGGTCGTTGTAGTGCACCAGGCCTGCGCGCACCGCCCCGCCCGAGTCCCGCAGGCCGAGCACGCCGGCCAGTTCCCAGGCGTAGTTGTCGCCATCCCAGACGTTCACCCTGCGCCGCGCCAGGTGCTCGGCGACCTGCCGCGGCGCCGCGCCGGCCACGGTGAAATAGGCGGTGGCGGTGCGCCGGGCGGCCTTGCCGTACGTGGTGACGTGGTCCATCGCGTCCAGGCCGCCGAGCAGCACGCCGAACAGAGCCTGCTCGTGCGCCTCGGCGGCGGCCATCCCGGCCAGTATCCGCTCCCGCCGGGTCGCGGCGGCCGGGGCGGGCCCGGCCAGCGAGGCCAGGTGCTCGACGGCGGCGGTCACCCCCGCCAGGTCGGCGAACGGCAGCGTCCCCAGCTCGAACCGGCCGGGCACCGAGTCAGGCGCGGGCACCAGCTTGTCCGGGGCCAGCGAGTCGAGCAGCGCCGGGTCCGCGACGACGGCGCCGACGTGCGGCCCGGACCACTTGTAGGCGCTCGTGGCGTAGAAGTCGGCGCCGAGCGCGCGCACGTTGACCGGGCCGTGCGGGGTGGCGTGCACGCCGTCCACGTAGCTCAGCGCCCCGGCGGCCCGGGCCAGCGCCGTGATCGCGGGCACGTCGGGGCGGGTGCCGATCAGGTTGCTCGCCGCGGTCACCGCGACCAGCCTGGTCCGCTCCGAGATCAGCCCTGCGACCTGGGCGAGCTGCAGGTCGCCCTCGGGAAGCTGCACCTCGGCCCAGCGGACCGCGGCCCCGGCCGCGGCGGCGGCCTGCACCCAGGGCCGCACGTTCGCGTCGTGGTCCAGCCTGGTGACCACGACCTCGTCGCCCGGGCCCCAGCCCGCCGCCAGCGTGCGGGCGAGCCGGTACGTCAGCGTGGTCATGTTCGGCCCGAGGATGACGCCGCCGGGCACGCCGCCGGTAAGGTCGGCCACCGCCCGCCGGCACTCGCCCGTGATCACGTCCGAGCGGCGGCTCGCGGGGAAGGCGCCGCCGGTGTTGCCGAGCCCGGCGCGGTACGCCCCGGCGATCGCGTCGATCACCGGGCCCGGCAGCTGCGTGCCCGCCGCCCCGTCCAGGTAGGCGTAGCCGTCCGCCAGGGCGGGATAGGCGGCGCGGACGGCGGCGACATCAAAGGCCATGGCCACCGGATTCTGCCAGACCGCCGTTAACGTGACGCGGCCGCCCCGGTTCCTCCCGGCGCGCCCCCGGCGCCGGCCGGGGTGAGCCGTGCCGGGCCGACTGCCCGGGTTACCCGCCCCGGCCACCGCGGGCCTGCCGGCGAAAAATTGAGGTGACAGCCCGCGGGCCGCGCGGTTAGCGTGCAAAGAATGCCCGCCAATACCCCAATCCAGCTGCCGCATGCCCAGACCCGGGAATCCGCGGCCCAGCAGGGGCGGGTGGCCGCTGGCGCGGCCGGCCAGACGCCGCTCGCGGCGCTGTGGCGGACCCGTGAGTACCTTCGCCCCTATTATTCCCAGCTCGCGCTGATGCTCGCCGCCGCCATCGGGGCGGCCGCCGCGGAGGTCGTCATCCCCTTGCTGATCAAGGCCGTCATCGACGGCCCGATCGCGCACGGGAACGCCCGCGCGCTGCTGCCGCTCGGCCTCGCCGCGACCGGGCTCGGCGTCCTGCAGGCCGCCTTAAGCCTCTACCGGCGGTGGGTGCAGGCGACCGCCGTTACCGGCCTGGAGCGGTCGATGCGGGACGCCCTCTACGCCCACCTGCAGCGCCTGCACGCCGGGTTCCACGACGACTGGCAGTCCGGCCAGCTGCTCTCGCGTGCCACCACCGACCTGTCCGCGATCCGGCGGTTCGCCGGCTTCGGCACCATCTTCTTCGTCACCAACGTGGTGACCTTCGTCGCCGTCGTCGCGCTGCTGATCCGGCTGAACTGGTGGCTCGGGCTGCTCACCGGGTGCGTCTTCCTCCCCGTGGTGGCGATCTGCACGCGCTTCGAGCGGCGGTACCGGGTGCTGTCCCGCCGCTCCCAGGACCAGCAGGGCGATCTCGCCACGTACGTCGAGGAGGCGGCAGCCGGCGTCCGCGTGCTCAAGGCGCTCGGCCGCCGCCGCCAGGCGGCCGGCCGGCACGGCGCCCAGGCCGCGCTGGTGCAGCACACCCAGGTGCAGAAGGCCCGGCTGCGCGCCACCTTCTGGGCCGGCCTCGACCTGGTGCCCAACGCGGTGATCGGCCTGATCCTGCTGCTGGGCGCGCTCGCGGTCGGCCGGGGCGAGCTGACCCTGGGCGGCCTGGTCGCGTTCATCGCGCTGGCCCTGCAGCTGGTCTGGCCGATCGAGGCGATGGGCTACATCCTGGCCTCCGGCCAGGAGGCGGCCACGGCGGCGCAGCGCGTCTATGAGATCTTCGACACCGAGCCCGCCATCACCGACCCGCCGGCCGCGGGCCGCCGGGGCAGCCGGGCCAGGCCGCAGGGCAGGCTCCGCTTCGACCGGGTGACCTTCCGCTACCCGGGCGGCGCCGCGCCGGTGCTGCGCGGCGTCACCCTGGACGTCGAGCCAGGCGAGACGGTGGCCCTGGTCGGCCCCAACGGCGCGGGCAAGTCCACGCTGCTGCATCTGGTGCCCAGGCTGGCGGAGGTGTCCGGGGGGTCGATCCTGCTGGACGGGACCGACGTGCGGGACCTGCCCCTCGACGTCCTGCGCTCGGCCGTTGGCTGCGCGTTCGAGGATCCCACGCTGTTCTCCGCGAGCGTCAGGGAGAACGTGAGCTACGGCATGCCGGGAGCGGACGAGCAGGCGGTGCTGGCGGCGCTGGCCGCCGCGCAGGCAGACTTCGTCGCCGGCCTGCCATGGGGCCTGGACACCCGGATCGGCGAGCAGGGGATGGCGCTGTCCGGCGGCCAGCGCCAGCGGGTGGCGCTGGCCCGGGCCATCCTGGCCAGGCCGGCGGTGCTGCTCCTCGACGACCCGCTGTCGGCTCTGGACGTGCACACCGAGGCGCGGGTCACCCGCGCGCTCAAGGACGTGATGGCCGGGTCCACGGCGCTGGTCGTCGCGCACCGCCCGTCCACGGTCCTGCTGGCCGACCGGGTGGCGCTGCTGGACCGCGGCGTGGTCGTGGCCACCGGTTCGCACCGCGAGCTGCTCGCCACCCAGGGCCGCTACCGGCTGCTGATGAGCGGCGCGGACGGGGCCGGGCCGGGGCCGGCCGGGAGCCAGGACCTGACGGAGGCCCGCCGGTGAGGCACGCTGCTTCAAGCTCGGTGAGCTCACCCGCGGTGCCGCAGCCGCCGGGCCCGGCGCCGCTTCAGCGGCGCCCCGGCGGCGGGGGCCGCCTCCCGCGGCGCCCCTTGGGCGCGCCTCCGGCACGGCCAGCGACGTGCTCGCTGGCGCGCCTCCGGCGCGAGGCACCGCGAGGGAGGCCAGGATGACAGCGCAGGCATGGCGGGGCATCGCGGCGGAGGACGCCGACGACATCACGGCGAGCCTGGCGTCGCTGCTGCGGATGCGCGGCAGGCGCCTGCTGCAGGACCTGCTCCGGCCGCACCGGCCCCTGATCGGCCTGATCCTGCTGCTGATCGTGATCGCCAACGTCGCCGCGCTCGCCGGGCCGTGGCTGGTCGGCGTGGGGATCGACCGGATCCCGCAGCTGACCCGCGGCCCCCGCCCCGCCGCCCCTTCCCCCGTCACCGCATCGCTTGCCGTCATCATCGCCGCGTTCGGGGCCGCGGTGCTCACCCAGGCGGCAGCCACGCGGTGCTACATCGGCGCGATCGGCCGGCTCGGTGCCGACGTGGTGACCGAGCTCAGGCGCAGGCTCTTCGCTCACTTCCTGCGCCTGCCCGTGTCGTTCCACGAGCGGTACACGTCCGGCCGGGTCATCTCCCGGCAGGTGTCCGACATCGACTCGATCTCCGACTTGTTCGACGAGGGCCTCGACTCGCTGGTGTCGGCGGCCCTCTCGCTCCTGCTGGTCGGCGCGGGGATGCTGCTGCTCGACTGGCCGCTGGCGCTGGTCGTGCTGGTCGGCTTCGGGCCGCTGACCTGGCTGACCGTCTGGTTCCGGCGCGAGTCAGCGGCCGCGTACCGGCGCACCAGGGAGACGATCGCCCAGGTCATCGTGTATTTCGTGGAGACGTTCGGCGGCATCCGGGCGGTCCAGGCCTTCCGGGGCGAACGCAGGAACACCGAGCTCTTCGGCGAGCTCAACGCGGGTTACGCCGCGGCCAGCCTGCGCTCGGCCCGGCTGATCGCCATCTACTCGCCGGGCATCACCCTGGTCGGCAACCTGGCGATCGGGGCGGTGCTGCTGTATGGCGGCCTGCGGGTGACCGACGGCGGCATGAAGCTGGGTGTGCTCGTCACGTTCCTGCTCTACCTGCAGCGTTTCTTCGACCCGCTGCAGGACCTGTCCCAGTTCTACAACACGTTCCAGTCGGCGGCCGCGGCCCTGGAGAAGATCTCCGGAGTGCTCGACGAGGCACCGGCCGTGGCCGAGCCCGACGTGCCCGTCCCGCTGCCCGCGGTGGCGGATCCGGCCAGGACCGGCAGAACCGTCCGCTTCGACGCGGTCCGGTTCGGGTACCGCGGCACGCCGGTGCTGCCCGGCCTCGACCTGACCATCCCGGCCGGGCAGACCGTGGCCCTGGTCGGGGCGACCGGTGCGGGCAAGACCACCATCGCCAGGCTGCTGGCCAGGTTCTACGACCCGGTCGAGGGCCGGGTGCTGCTGGACGGTGTCGACCTCAGGCAGCTGTCCGAGCAGAGCCTGCGCCGCGAGGTGGTGCTGATCACCCAGGAGAACTTCCTGTTCAGCGGCAGCATCGCGGACAACATCGAGCTGGGCAGGCCGGGCGCGACGCGCGCCGAGATCGAGGCGGCGGCCGCCGCCATCGGCGCGCACGAATTCATCAGCTCGCTGCCGGCCGGGTACGACGAGCAAGTGGGCAAGCACGGCGGGCGGCTGTCCGCCGGGCAGCGCCAGCTGATCTCGTTCACCCGGGCGTTCCTGGCCGCCCCGGCGGTGCTGGTGCTCGACGAGGCGACGTCCCTGCTCGATATTCCCAGCGAGCGCCTGGTGCAGCAGGCCCTGCGCACGATCCTCGCCGGCCGCACCGCGCTGATCATCGCGCACCGGCTGTCCACGGTGCAGATCGCCGGCCGGCTGCTAGTGATCTCCGGCGGCCGGATCGTCGAGGACGGGCCGCCGGAGCGGCTCCTGGCCGAGGGCGGCGAGTACTCGGCGCTGCACGAGAGCTGGCGGCAGAGCCTCGCCTGAGGCCGCCGCCGAGGCCGCGCCCGCCCCGGAAGCCGCCGTCCCGCCGCGAACACCGAGGCCGCTTCCGCCCCCCAAGCCGCCGTCCCGCCGCGAATGTGTCTTATCGTGCATGTCGGCGAACAGGCCGCTTTGCCGCGGCCGGCGAAGATGCGATCCTGCTGGAGGAGGGTGCCGGTGGCCGCTGACGATGTGCCGCGCTGGCCCGATGTCCCACCGCGCCAGGGCCAGCGGCGCCGCCGCGAGACGCGGCAACGCCACGGCATCGGCCGCCCGTCCGCGATCGTCATCGGCGCCGGGCTGGCCGGCTATTCCTGGCTGGCCGCGGGGACGGTGCCGTTCACCAGGAACGCGCTCCTGATCGTGCTGCTGCCCGGGGCCGTGCTTGGCGCGATCGCCTACGGGCGGCCACCCAAGCGCATCCCGCCGCCGGACAGCCTGGACGTGACCGGGTTCTCCTACTGGGCGATCGCCGTGGCGGCCCTGTTCGAGTGGGAGGCGTCGGGGTTCAGGGACGGCTCGCCGTGGTGGCATCCGGCGCTCACCGGCCTGATCGACCCCGAGCTTGGCGCGCGCCCGGTGAAGGCCGCCGGAATCCTGATATGGCTGCTGGCCGGGTGGGCACTGGTGCGGAGGTGACCGGTCAATGGTGACGCGCGTCATCACCATGATCGGGTTCGCCGCGCTGATCCTTTCCCTGTTCGTGCTCGAGTTCCTGGCCAGGCGGAAGGCCTCGCGGATCCCGACCCTCGGCCGGTGGCTTGGCTATGTCATGCGCCCGAAGGCCGGGCGCCTGCTCATCCTGCTCGGCTGGCTGTGGCTCGGCTGGCACTACTTCGCCCGGTAACGGCATAACCGGGACACGTCCGCTAGGCTTGCGGCGTGATCACGCGTCGCACCCATGTCAGCGCCAAGGCCGAGGCCGAGTTCGCGGCAGACGTAGCGCTCGCCGCGCAGTTCGACAGCCTGCTGGCAGAGGCGCGCGCAGCCGAGCAGGCCTTCCGGGGGGCGCAGGCCAGGGCCGTGCCGGCCGATGATCTGTACCCCCTGGCCAGGAACCTCGATAACGCGCTGACCAAGGCCATGCGGGCCGCGTACGCGGCCCAGCGGGCCGAGATCGGCCCGCGCGGCTATGACGACTGGATCTACCGGCGCAAGGCCAAGGCCAGGCCGGCCGTGCACGCCTGGACGGACGAGGCCGAACGGCTGCTGACGCTGCGTGAGACGCACCGGCTCACCGGCATCCCGCCGGCGCCGCGCACCGACGTTCCCGGGGGGTTCGTCACGCATGTCCCAGCCGCCGGGCGCTGAGAGGCCCACCGGCCTAGTCACCGTGTGCCCCCAGTTGCCTGCCAAGGTCTAGTCACGCGGGGCCGGCGTGGCGCCTTCCTGAGCATGCCCCCCGGGAGCAGGCTGTAGCCGAGGGCGCTGGCCGGCTGGACATCGTCCCGGTAACCACCTGACTACTGATCGTGATGATGGCAGTAACAATGGGTAGTACCTTCGTGCCAGAACGCGCACCGACGAAAGCTACAAAGGGTGATGCCGAAAACAGTCACAACGGGCCATGCCGTGCTCCGCTGTGCTGCTGGCACAGTAGCGTGTGAATAAAGAACAGAAACGAACGAGTACTTACCAGGAGGCACGCGCATGTGCCCGCATACGCCCCCGTGTCCGGACGCGAGCCGCCCGGATCGCGAGGCGGCCCGCACGATTATCAGCCACCCAGAGCAGGGCTGGAGCCTGCTCTGCAATGGAATCGTCGTCTTCGAGGACACCGGGGAACTGCTCCCCGACGGAGAGCCCATCGCCCCGCACCGGCCCACCGACGTGATCTGCCAGCCGGCGCGGCCCGTGCAGCCGAAGGACGTACCGGCCAAAAGCTCACATTCGCCGGCAGCTTAGCTGGCTTGCTCTGCCCGCCCCGTGAAGGGGGACTGGGACGCGGGTGGGGGCGCCAGCACCTCCCGCAGCCAGGCCGCCACCGCTTTTCGCACCTCCTCTGGGTGCCGGGACAGCGCGTGCGTCTCCCCGGGCAGGATCACAACCCTGGACGCGTCAGCGCTGTCCGGGACGCCGAACGGGTCCCGGTCGCCGTTCACCACGAGGACGCGGCTGCCCGCCTGGCGCAGTTCCGCCGCGCGCGAGCGCTCCGGGCGGCCCGGCGGGTGCAGCGGGAAGGCCAGCGCCACCACCGCCAGCGCGCCCGCCGCGCTGGCGGTTCGGCAGGCGACCCGGGCGCCGTTGCTACGGCCGCCCTGAACCAGTGGCATCCCGGGAAACCTCGGCCGCAGCGCACCGATGATCTCAAGCCACGCCGCGTCCTGCCGCTCCGGCGAGCCGGGGGCGCGGGCCCCCCGCACCCGGTACGGCTGCAGGACCCGGGCCACCGCCGCGCCGAGTTCCCTTCCGGCGTCCCGCGCGGCGAGCAGGTCCGGGCTGTCCACCTCGCCGCCCGCCCCGTGCGTCAGCACCAGCAGGAAGGCCGGGCCCGCCGGCTCGTCAAGCTCGGCCACGGCCGGGCCGCTGGCGGTCGTGATCTCCATTCCCGCAGCGTAGCGGCTGCCCCGGAGGAGCCCCGGTCAGGGCAGGTCGGCCACGTCAACGGCCTCGAACTGCTAACCCGGACCGGGCTGCAGCCAGCGTCCACCGCGGCCACGACCGAGGCGGCCGGGTCGGTCTCCGCCCGGCGAAGGCCGTGGCTGGCAGCGTGCCCTGCCCGCCGCGGCGGGTGAGGCGCCGGCCGCGAGCTCGCTGGTCGCGTACAGCCACCGGCCGCCGGGCGGCACCCGCCAGCCCCCCCGGGGTCCGTGCCGGCCGGGATCATGCCCACGAGATCCGGCGCGCCGAAGCCGGCCAGACCCGGTCACGGCACCCCGGCCAGACCCGGTCACGGCACCCTGGCCGGCCAGCGCGCTGCACGTTCCCCCCGGCCAGACCCGGTCACGGCACCCTGGCCGGCCACGGCGCTACACGTTCAAGATCTTCTTCAGGAATTGCCCCGTGTAGCTCTCTTCGACGAGCGCCACCTGCTCGGGCGTGCCGGTCGCGATCACGTCGCCGCCACGGGAGCCGCCCTCGGGGCCGAGGTCGATGACCCAGTCCGCGGTCTTGATCACATCGAGGTTGTGCTCGATCACGATGACGGTGTTCCCGCCGTCCACGAGCCGGCCGAGGACCCCGAGCAGCTTGCGGATGTCGTCGAAGTGAAGCCCCGTGGTGGGCTCGTCGAGCACGTAGATCGTCCGCCCGGTGGACCGGCGCTGCAGCTCGGAGGCGAGCTTGACCCGCTGCGCCTCGCCGCCGGACAGCGTCGGGGCGGGCTGGCCGAGCCGCACGTAGCCGAGGCCCACATCCACCAGGGTCTGCAGGTGCCGGTGGATCGCCGGGATGGCCTCGAAGAACTCCGCCGCCTCCTCGATCGGCATGTTCAGCACGTCGGCGATGGTCTTGCCCTTGTAATGCACCTGCAAGGTGTCGGTGTTGTACCGGGAGCCGTGGCAGACCTCGCAGGGCACGTAGACGTCGGGCAGGAACTGCATCTCGATCTTGATCGTGCCGTCGCCGGAGCACGCCTCGCACCGGCCGCCCTTGACGTTGAACGAGAACCTGCCCGGCTGGTAGCCGCGCACCTTCGCCTCGGTGGTCTGCGCGAACAGCCGGCGCACATGGTCGAACACGCCCGTGTACGTGGCCGGGTTCGACCGCGGCGTCCGCCCGATCGGGCCCTGGTCGACGTGCACGACCTTGTCCAGGTGCTGTATCCCGGTGACCCTGGTGTGCTTGCCGGGCACAACGCGGGCGCCGTGCAGGTCCCTGGCCAGCGCGCTGTACAGGATGTCATTGACCAGGGTCGACTTGCCGGACCCTGAGACGCCGGTGACCGCGATGAAGCAGCCGAGCGGGAAGGCCACGTCCACGCCGCGCAGGTTGTGCTCGCTGGCGCCCTTGACCACGACTTCCCTGCCCTTGGGCCGCTTCCGGCGGTCCCTGGGCAGCGGGATGCACTCGCGGCCGGTCAGGTAGGCCCCGGTCAGTGAGTCCCTGCTGGCCAGCAGTTCCGGCAGCGGGCCGGACACCACGATGTTGCCGCCGTGCTCGCCCGCCCGCGGCCCGATGTCGACCACCCAGTCGGCCGCGCGGATCGTGTCCTCGTCGTGCTCCACAACGATCAGCGTGTTGCCGAGGTCGCGCAGCCTGATCAGCGTTTCCAGCAGCCGGTGGTTGTCCCGCTGGTGCAGGCCGATCGACGGCTCGTCGAGCACGTAGAGCACCCCGACCAGCCCGGAGCCGATCTGCGTGGCCAGCCGGATCCGCTGCGCCTCGCCGCCGGCCAGGGTCGCCGACGCCCGGTCCAGGGTCAGGTAGTCGAGCCCGACATCGAGCAGGAAGCCGAGCCTCGAGTTGACCTCCTTGAGGATCCGGACGGCGATCTGCTGGTCCCGCTCCGACAGCTCCAGGATGAGCAGCCGCTTGGCCAGCTCGCCGATGGGCAGCGCGCAGTACTCGGCGATGGACTTGCCGTCCACGGTCACCGCCAGCGACACGGGCTTCAGCCGCGCGCCGTGGCAGGTCGGGCATGGCACCTCGCGCATGAACTCGGCGTAGCGCTCCCGGCTCGAGTCACTCTCCGCCTCGGAGTGCCGCCGCTCGATGTACGGGATCGCGCCCTCGAAATTCGTGTAGTAGGAGCGCTCCCTGCCGTAGCGGTTCCGGTACCTGACGTGCACCTGCTTGTCGTAGCCGTGCAGCAGCGCCGTGCGCGCCGCGGCGGGCAGCCGCTCCCAGGGCGTGTCGACACCGAACCCGAGCGCGTCGCCGAGCGCGTCCATCAGCCGGATGAAGTAGTCGCTGACGTGACCGCCGCTCCAGGGGCCGATCGCGCCCTCGGCCAGGGTCTTGGCCGGGTCCGAGACCACAAGCTCGGGGTCGACCTCCATGCGGGTGCCCAGGCCGGTGCAGTCCGGGCAGGCCCCCCAGGGGGAGTTGAACGAGAACGACCGCGGCTCCAGCTCGTCGAAGGACAGGTCGTCGTACAGGCAGGCCAGGTGCTCGGAGTACATCCGCTCGCGGTGCGGGTCGTCCTCGGGCAGGTCGACGAAGTCGAGCACCACCACGCCGCCGGACAGCTTCAGGGCCGTCTCCACCGAGTCGGTCAGCCTTCGCCTGGCCGATTCCCTCACCTCAAGGCGGTCGACCACGACCTCGATGGTGTGCTTCTCGTACTTCTTCAGGGCCGGCAGCTCACCGGCCGGGCCCACGCTGTCCAGCCGGATGACAACCCCGTCGACCCGGGCCCGGGAGTACCCCTTGGCCTGCAGCTCGCGCAGCAGCTCGCCGTACTCGCCCTTGCGGCCGCGCACCATGGGGGCCAGCACCTGGAACCTCGTGCCCTCATCGAGCTCCAGCACCCGGTCGACGATCTGCTGCGGGCTCTGCCGCGCGATCGGCCTGCCGCAGACCGGGCAGTGCGGCTTCCCCACCCGCGCGTACAGCAGCCGCAGGTAGTCGTACACCTCGGTGATCGTGCCGACGGTCGAGCGTGGGTTGCGGCCCGCCGCCTTCTGGTCGATGGACACCGCCGGGGACAGCCCGTCGATGAAGTCCACGTCGGGCTTGTCCATCTGGCCGAGGAACTGCCGGGCGTAGGCGGACAGCGACTCGACGTACCGGCGCTGGCCTTCGGCGAAGATCGTGTCAAAGGCGAGGCTCGACTTGCCGGATCCGGACAGGCCGGTGAAGACGATCAGGGCGTCACGCGGCAGGTCAAGCGAGACGTCCTTGAGGTTGTGCTCGCGCGCACCGCGGACGACGAGACGATCAGCCACTTTTACGCTCAGTTCTCCGGGTTTGACGGCGGTCTTCGGGGTCGGGAGGACGCTGCGCCATGGTATCCGGGGGGTCTGACAAAACGATGTGCTTCGCCGTGCTTCGAGCTTCCGTGCTGCGAGCCCGCCGAGGCCACCGGGACGGAAACGTTCCCGCAGTTCCCCGCATTCCCGGGAGGACCGGCCGGCGCCCCGTTATCGCGGCAGCGCCCGCGGTGGGCTGGCGAGCGACTGGCACGGAGCCGGCCGACGGCCGCGGCGGCCTTCCCCTAAGCTGCCCACGTGGGCCTGGCCCCTGACCGCGGGGAGCCGCGGTTCGGCTGTGCGACGACGGATGGAGAGACATGAGCTACACGGGCGACGTCAGCGTCGGCGGTCCGGCCGACACCAGGGAGCTTCCCGGCCTCACCATCACC
>JASHPR010000246.1 GCA_030038015.1 Streptosporangiaceae bacterium | reverse complement strand
GTCGGGGTCCTGCTGATGGGGCTCTTTCACGCCGGTCCCGGGGCATTTGGCAGGCCCGAGCTACCGGACGCGCCGCCAAGCTAGGAATCACTGCCGGTGCGCACGCGCTGCCACGCCTTAATCGTGGGCGTCGCTCTCGACGGCCTCGCGCAGCCGGGTGAACTCCTCGGCCAGCTTGGGCATCACAAAGTGCGCGTTGAGGCCACTCGGGTTTGGCAGCACCCACAGCCGGGTGGCGCCCGCCGTCCGGGCCTGCGGCCCGATGGTGGCGCGTGCCTCCCCGAACGCGGTCCGGTACGCGGTGATGCCGACGATCGCCAGCCACCTCGGGCCGAAGCTCTCGGCCTTGGCCAGCAGCTTGCTGCCGCCGTCGCGCAGTTCGTCATCGGTGAGCTCGTCGGCGCGCGCGGTGGCGCGGGCAACCACGTTCGTGATGCCGAGGCCCAGCCCGAGGAGCTGCTCCTGCTCGTCGGGGCGCAGCTGGCGGGGAGTGAACCCGGACAGGTGAAGGGCCGGCCAGAACCGGTTGCCCGGACGGGCGAAGTGGTACCCGGTGGCCGCCGAGTACAGGCCGGGGTTGATCCCGGAGAACAGCACCCGCAGGCCGGGCGCGATCACGTCGGGAATGGTCAGGCCCGCCGCGGCCGCCAAATCGGCGGCGGTGGGACGCCGCCGTCCGGTCACCGCCGAGCGCTCAGCCACGGCCCAACGATAGGCGGGCGCCGCCCGGCCCGGTACAACTGTGGCATGAGTGACAGCGTGATCTCGTACACCCCGGAGGGCGCCGTCTGATCAGGGTGGAGCCCGGCCGGTTCGAGGAGATGGTCGGCGCGGCGCTGGACTCGCTGCCTGATGAGCTTGGCAGCCTCATGCGCAACGTGGCGGTCACCGTCGAGCACGGCCCCGGCCCGCCCGGGCTGCTCGGGCTCTACCAGGGGATACCGCTCACCAGCCGGACGGCGACGGGGTACGCCGGGGTGCTGCCCGACCGGATCACGATCTACCGCCTCGCGATCTGCGCGATCTGCGACACCGAGGAGGAGGCCGTCGAGCAGGTGCGCCGCACCGTGATCCACGAGGTCGCCCACCACTTCGGGATAAGCGACGAGCGCCTGCGCGAGCTCGGCTGGTGAGCCGCGCCACCCACAGCGCGGTCATGCCGCCGTCTTCAGCCGGGCCGGACGACGGGCCGCCGTGCCCGGAGCGAAGGCGGGCGGCGCTCTAGTGCACGGCGCCGCCCGGCGGGCGCCAGTGCCGCCAGCCGGGATGCACGGGGAAGTAGCGCGACGGCCCGGGCGGGATCGCCGCCATGCGCTCGCGCGGGCTGAGCGTCAGCCCGGCGGGAACAGACTCCCACCAGGGTTCCGGGGCAAACATCCGGCTGAACACCTCCCACCGCCTGCCCCCGGGGCCGAGCACGAGCTGGGCCGGCGCCGGCTGGTCCGGGCGCTGCCACCGGAAGTCGCCGGACAGCCGCAGCGACGCCTCCCGGTTGGGCAGGGCCGCGTGCGAGGTGAGGCAGTGGAACACAAGCGCGTCCCCGGCGCGGTAGTCCGCCGTGGCCCAGCCGCTCTCGCGGCGGCGGAGCACGCGCGGCCGCAGCGGCGGGCCGAGGTGGCTTCCCGGCCGCACGGCCAGCCCGCCCAGCGTGACCGGGATGTCGGTCAGCGGGACCCAGGTAGTCAGCATGTCCTGCACCCCGGAGACGCCGTAGTCCTGGTGCACGTAGCGGCCGCGGGGCACGCCCGGGGGCCGCTCCGGGTAGATGGCCCGCAGCACCTTGACTGGGTAGGAGAACGCCCCCGGCCCGAGGAGCGACCTGACCGTCCCGCGCAGCTCGGCAAGGTAGGGAATCCGGTTGAACGCCCTGCTGGTGATCGCCGCCCGGAACGCCGGGTCGCCCAGCGCCTCCATCGGGTTCAGCGCCCGCCGCTCCGCCGACGCCAGCCCGCGGGCGTCGGCCCAGCCGCCCCGGCGCAGCGCCGTGGCCACGCCGTCCGCCGCCGCGCGGATCTCGGCGGCGGGCAGCAGGCCGCGGAAGAACAGGTACCCGTCATCGGCCAGGCGCCGGCGCAGCGCGTCCGGGTCACCCAGCAGCGCGTTGGATGGCGGCAGCTCGTCCACGGCGGACACGATAGCTTGGCGGCGCCGGACCCTGGCTGGGAGAAAACAGGGCCGATGCCGGGAGAACGCTGCGGCGCGGCTGAGAAGCGGTCACGGCTCCTGCATCCCGGACCCTGGCGTGATGGGCGGCAGGCCGGGCCGGGGGCCCGCAGCATCAGGCACCGTGTCCGGCGGGGTTGCCGGTGCCGGCCGGGTTCGCCCTGGCCGGAAGCAGGACGAGCCCTGCGTGGCCCACGGGGGCCGTGGCGGGGCGCTGAAACGGCCGAGAAAGGCCGACGTCGCGGCCTGCATGCTGGCGACCAGCCCGTCCCGCCGCTGGGCGAAGGCCTGCGCGTTGACGAGGCCGCGCTCGGACCGGCGGTGCAGCAGCCCGAGCTCGGTGGCGGAGAGCTGGTACTCGGCCATGTCCCGCAGGGCGCCGAGGCCGCC
>JASHPR010000245.1 GCA_030038015.1 Streptosporangiaceae bacterium | reverse complement strand
TTCCAGCAGCACCTGGCTCCGGCCATCACCTGGGCCGGCTGGCCGGTGCCGCTGGGCCTTTCGCTCGGCATGGTGGCGATCATGGGGCTCGGCATGACGGCGATCGCGATCGCCGAGTTCAGCAAGACCGAGTAAGCCAGAAGGATCAAGCAAGGGCCGGCGGCGTCTTTTCCTGTTGCCTAATGCAAAGGTCCCGGGAAAAAGAGAGAGCGACGCCGGGTGGCTACGGGGGCAAACCACCCGGCGTCGCATTCATCGGCGCTCCGACGGGGGCCCGGAACGCCGGCATCGGTGCCCCGGCGGGGGACCAGAGCACCGGCAAACATGTTACACCGAACCCCCCCCTTGTGCGTCAAGACCGGATTACAAGCGGATCTCGGCATGGAGGCCCGCTCATCGCCGCTGATGCGATGTTTTTCCGGTGACCCTTTCGCGCCCGGGTTCACCCGGTGCGGCCGGGCGCGCCGCCGTTGCCCGGAATGCCGGTCCCGCCGGGCTCGGCCGCGCCGGGGTAGGTGCCGCCGCGCGGCTCACGCCCGTCCTCGGGCGGCGCATACGGCTGCGGGAGATTCGGCTCATAGGGCCGGAACCGGCTGCGGCCGCTGGGCTCGCGGCCGCCATTCGCGAAGACGACGGCAAAGTACGGTATGGCGATCGCGCCAACGGCGGGAATCGCGGTGAGCCAGCCCGCCCCCTTGATGAACATGACCACGGCGATCACGAAGCAGACCAGCCGGATGCTCATCATGATCAGGTACCGCTTCTCCCGGTAGGAGATGTCCTCGTTCCGGGAACGCGGCGCCTCGGTGACCACGTGGACGTGGCGGTTCCTGCGCGGCTGATGACTGGCACTCACGGTTACACCGTAAGCCAGCCGGGGGAGGCGCCGCCACAGCGGCCTGCCCGGGTCACGCGCGGACAGCGCGGACAGCGCGGACAGCTTCTCAGTTCTGTCCGCTGGCCGCGATCCGGGCCGGCCACGGCGGCATGGCCGCGGCGATGCCGGCGGCTTCCGCCACCGTGGCCGCCCCGGCCAGGGCCATCGCGTGGGCCAGGTCGTCGGTGAGGCCGGCCAGCAGCGACCGGACGCCGTCCGCGCCGCCGCACGCCAGCGCCCACAGCGCCGGCCTGCCCAGGAACACCGCCCGGGCGCCCAGGGCCAGGGCGGTGAGCGCGTCCTCGCCGGAGCGGATCCCGCCGTCGGCGTAGACCTCGCCGTCCCCGCGCGCCCGCAGCCCGCCCGCCACCCCCGGCAGGGCGAAGGCCGACGGCATCGCGCCGTCGAGCTGACGGCCGCCGTGGTTGGACACGATCACGCCGGCGGCGCCGTGCTCCCGGCAGGCCAGGGCGTCGTCGGCGCGGAGCACGCCCTTGACCACCACCGGCAGCCGGGTTCCGGCGGCCGCGCTGAGCCAGCCGATGTCGGCGAACGTCACGTCGGCCGCCTGGGCCGCCGCCGACATGTCCGCCAGCGGCCCCAGGTTGACCAGGAACTCCTGGCCGGCGGCTATCTCGCCGGAGTCCCGGCGCTTCCTGCCGACCACCGGCGTGTCCGCGGTCAGCACCAGCGCCGCCGCCCCGGCCGCCGCTGCGCGCCGCACCAGGCCCGCCGTCAGGTCACGGTCGCGCATCATGTAGACCTGGAACCACCAGGCACCGCCCGCGGCCGCGACGACCTCGGCGACCTCCTCAATCCGCCGGGAGCTCCTGGTGGAGAGCACGAACAGGGCCCCGGCCCTGGCCGCGCCGGCCGCGGTGGCGAGCTCGGCGTCGGGGTGCGCCATGCCCTGGTAACCGGTCGGCGCCACCGCCAGGGGGGTGGCGAACTCGGTGCCCAGCAGCCGGGTGGCGGTGTCGACGGCGGACACCTCGCGCAGCACCCGCGGCGCCAGCCAGACGTCGCGCCAGGCCTTCTCGTTCGCGCGGAGCGTCCGCTCGCGCCCGCTGCCCCCGGCGTAGTAGTCGTAGACATTGCGCGGAAGCAGCTTCCGGGCACGGCGTTGCAGCTCTGCGGCGTCAGGGATCACGAACTCCCAGTATGGAGGCAGAGATGAGCGAGCGCACCTACCGGGTCACCGAGATCGTCGGCACCTCGCCGGAAGGCGTCGAGCCGGCGATCCGCAGCGCCCTGCACCGGGCCGCGCAGACCCTGCGGCATCTCGACTGGTTCGAGGTGACCCAGATCCGCGGCCAGATCGTGGACGGCGAGGTCGCGAACTTCCAGGTCGGGATCAAGCTCGGATTCCGGCTCGAGGACGCCTGAGCCGGGGCGGTCAGCTCGCCTGGCTCACCGAGGACATGTTGAAGCCGTCCACTCGCAGCGGCGGCATCGCGCAGCGGCTGAAGTAGTCGGCCCACTCGCGCGGCAGCGCAGGCCGCGTGGCGCCCGCCTCGGTGACCCGGCCCAGCACGGCCACCGGGCTCTCGTTGAACCTGAAGTTGTTCACCGCCCCGGTGACCTCGCCGTTCTCCACCAGGTAGACGCCGTCCCTGGTCAGCCCGGTGAGCAGCAGGGTCTGCGGGTCCACTTCCCTGATGTACCACAGGCAGGTCAGCAGCAGCCCGCGGCCGGTACGGGCGACCATGTCGTCCAGCGACGCGCCCGTGCCGGGAAGTTCCAGGACCAGGTTGCCGATGGCGGGCGTGACCGGCAGCCCGGACAGCCTGGCCGAGTACCGCGTCTGGGTCAGCGCGGCGAGCTCGCCGCCCCGGATCCACTCGGTGGGGCCGAGCGGCAGGCCGTTGTCGAACACCGACGAGTCGCGCCCCGACGCGTGCGCGATCACGAACGGGGCGCATTCCAGGCCGGGCGCCGCCGGGTCGCTGCGCAGGGTCAGCGGCAGGCTCGCCAGCCGCTCGCCGACCCTGGTCCCGCCGCCGGGCCTGCTGAACACCGTCCTGCCGTCCACGGCGTCCTTGGCCCCGGCCGACCAGTACATGTAGACCAGCAGGTCGGCGACGGCGGCCGGGGGGAGGAGCGTCTCGTACCGGCCGGCGGGCAGTTCCAGGCTGCGGGCCGCCCAGCCAAGCCGCCGGGCCAGGTCAGCCTCGAGGCCGGCCACGTCGACGTTGGTGAAGTCACGGGTGCCGGCCCCGGCCCAGGCCGAGCGCGCCATGTCGGCGGTCTTCGCGTTGAGCCCGACCTGCCCGGACGGCTGGTCGTGGCGCAGCCGGAGCCCGGTGGAGCTGCCCGCGGGCCGGTACGAGACGCTGCTCCCGCCGTCCGCC
>JASHPR010000244.1 GCA_030038015.1 Streptosporangiaceae bacterium | reverse complement strand
ATGGTGGCGGCGCGGGACGTCGGCCGCGTGTACTGCTACCAGTCGCCGTCGGCCACCGTCGACTTCCGCCCCACCCGCTTTGTCAGCATCGACCGGCAGCTCGACCGCAAGCTCCAGGCGATCGGCTCGTTCGGCTCCCAGGTGGAGATGCGGACCTACCTGGAGCCCGACCTGATCCAGTCGATCGCGCGATCCTGGTCCCGCTTTGCCGAGGGCAGGTACGCCGAGGCGTTCGAGGTCATCCGCGACCGCGCCGACATCGCCGCGGGAAGCCGCGAACGCGCGGTCTCGCACTGACCCGGTCAGGCGTCGCGTTCGAAGGGACACGTCATGCACCGCGGCCCCCCGCGCCCGCGGCCGAGCTCGCTGCCCCGGATCGTGATCACCTCGATGCCGTTCTCGCGCAGGTAGCTGTTGGTGGTGACGTTGCGGTCGTAGGCGATCACCACGCCAGGGGAGACCGCGAGCACGTTGCAGCCGTCGTCCCACTGCTCACGCTGCGCCGAGCGCACGTCCTGGGTCGCGGTCAGCGCCCGCATGCCGCCGGCCGCGGCGCCGATCGCCGTGTGCATGTCCTCGGGCGGGTGATCGGTGACCTTGAGCTCCCGCGGCCCGCTGCCCGGCTCCACGGTGTAGCTCGGCAGCATGCCGAGCCCGGCGTACTTCACGAACACCCCGTAGCCGGCCATGGTCAGCACGGTGTCCAGGTGCATGAACGCCCGCGACTTCGGCATGTCGATCGCCACCAGCCGGTCGGCGGCCGAGGCCGAGAACAGCCGGTGCGCGAGCATCTCGACGGCCTGCGGCTGGGTCCGCTCGCTCATCCCGACCAGCACCGCGCCGTTGCCGAGCACCAGGATGTCGCCGCCCTCGATGGTGGCGGGCGCGGCGTCGGCGCCGCGCAGCCAGAACTCGAACCCGCCGCCGGCGAACATCGGATGCCACCGGTAGATGGCCTCGGCGCTGATGGTCTCGCGCATCCTGGCCCGCCGCCGCATGGCGTTGACCGACACCCCGCCATACACCCAGCTCGAGGTGTCGCGCTGGTAGAGCAGGTTCGGCAGCGGGGCGAGGACGAAGTCGTCCGGGCCCAGCGAGTGGAACGCGATGCCCTTGGGCTCCGGGCCGAGCTCGAGGATCTCCCGCTTGGTGATGCCGCCGATCAGCAGCCGCGCCAGGTCGGCGGCGCCCAGCCCCTGCACGGCAGCGCGGAGCGCGTCGGCCGCCAGCGGCCCGTGCAGCCGCGGGTCGAACACGCGGCCGAGCACGTAATCGCGCGCCGCCCCGATCTGCAGCGTCTGCGCGAACAGCTCACCGTAGTAGTGCACCTCGACGCCGGCCGACCGCAGCGCCGCGGCGAACTCGTCGTGCTCGGCCTGCGCCTCGGCCACCCACAGCACATCGTCGAACAGCAGGTCCGCGGCGTTGTCCGGGGTCAGCCGCTTGAGCTCCAGGCCCGGCCGGTGCAGGATGACCTGGCGCAGCCGCCCGACCTCGGAGTCGACATGGAACATGGGTCCCAGACTAGGCTGCCGCCGTGGATCTCGATCTTTCCCTCGCCGCGCCCGACCTGACCGCGCAGATCGTCGACGTCGAGTCGGTGAGCGGCGAGGAGAAGCCGCTGGCCGACGCCATCGAGGTGGCGCTGTGCCGGCTGCCGCACCTCACCGTGCACCGCGACGGCAACGCGGTGGTGGCGCGCACCGCGCTCGGACGGGGACGGCGCGTGGTGCTGGCCGGGCACATCGACACGGTCCCGGCCGCAGCCAATCTCCCTTCGTATCGTGAACGTGACGCCCTGTACGGCTGTGGCAGCAGCGACATGAAGTCTGGCGTGGCGGTGCAGCTTCGCCTCGCCGCGCTGGTGCCGGCGCCGAACCAGGACGTGACCTACGTCTTCTACGACTGCGAGGAGGTCGAGGCCGAGCGCAACGGGCTGCTCCGGATCAGCCGCGGCAGCCCGGAACTTCTCCGCGGCGACCTGGCCGTGCTGATGGAGCCGACGGGGGGCGTGGTCGAGGGCGGCTGCCAGGGCACGCTGCAGGCCGAGGTCGTGGCCAGGGGGAAGCGGGCGCACAGCGGCCGGTCCTGGCTGGGGGTCAACGCGATCCACCAGGCTGGCCGGATCCTGGACGTGCTGCGTGCCTACCAGGCCGCCGAGCCCGACGTGGACGGGCTGACCTACCACGAGGGCCTGAACGCGGTCTTCATCAGCGGCGGCGTCGCCGGGAACGTGATCCCCGACGAGTGCGTGGTCACGGTCAACTTCAGGTTCGCGCCGGATCGCTCGGCCGCCCAGGCGGTGGAGCACGTCCGGGAGGTGTTCGCCGGCTTCGAGGTGACCGTGACCGACGTCGCCGGGGGCGCGAGGCCCGGGCTCACCCAGCCGGCCGCGGCGGCGTTTGCCGCGGCGATCGGCGGCACGCCGCGGGCCAAGCTCGGCTGGACCGACGTGGCCAGGTTCGACGAGCTCGGCATCGCGGCGGTCAACTACGGCCCGGGCGACCCCCAGCTGGCCCACCGCGCCGACGAGCACGTCGACGTGGCGGCCATCACCGACTGCGAGGCCAGGATGCTCGCCTGGCTCACCGCCTGACCCCGCCGCTCACCGCCCGCCTCCCGCATCCGGCCGCTCACCGCCGGTCGTTAATGGGGAATCCCGTCAGGCCTATTGGCTGACGGGATTCCCCAAATGTGCCCGGCGGGCGCGGCCCGGCCGGCTACTGCGGCGGGGCGGCGAGCAGGTCGAGCCTGCCCGTCTGCTGCTGGCCCGAGATGTTCTCCCAGGTGACCGAGATCGTGGTGTCCGGCTTGTACCCGCTGAGGATGCTAGTCAGCGAGTCCGGCGAGCTCACCGCGCTGCCGTTCACGGCCGTGATCACGTCCCCGGCGGTGATGCCCGCCTGGTCGGCCGGCGTGTTGCAGAGCACCCCGAGGACCAGCGTGCCGGAACTGGCCGGCGCGATGGTCTGCGGAACCCCGGCGTTCTGGTCGTTGGCCATGCACGACGACCCTGACGGGCCGCCGAAGCCGCCGCTGCTGCCCTGGCTCTGCGCCTGCGACTGCTGCTGCTGCGACGGGCTGCTCTCGGTGCTGGCGTTGCCGGAGGGCACCAGCACGCCCATGAACCCCGAGGCGCCGATCTTGACCGTCGAGCTCGCCTTGCCGTCGATGATCTGCTGGGCGATCGTGAGCGCCCGGTTGATCGGGATAGCGAAGCCGACGTCGTTCTGCTGGTTGCCCAGGCTGCCCGAGGACGCGGCCGTGTCCATGCCGATGACCTTGCCGGACCCGTTCGCCATCGGGCCGCCGGAGTCGCCTTCGACGATCTGGGAGTTCGTCTGCAGCATGCCATGCAGCGTCTCGCTGCCGCCCAGGTCGTCACTGGCGGTAATGGTCTGGTTCACCGCGGTGATGGATCCCGTGGTGACGGTTGGGTTTCCGCCGACCCCGTTGGCGTTGCCGATGGTGACGACGGGATCGCCCACCTTGACCGTCGATGAGTTGCCCAGCGGGACTGTGCGGAGACCGGACGCGCCCTGCAGCTTGATCACGGACACGTCATCGGTCTTGTCGTAGCCGAGCCACGTTGCCTTGAACGTCTGGCCGTTCGAGACCAGCCGCGCGGAGAGCCCGGTGGTGTCGTCGATGACATGGTTGTTGGTGAGCACCAGGCCGTCGCTGCTGATTACCATGCCGGTGGCCTCTGCCGTGCCGCCCACGTAGTTGAGGTTGCTCGAGATGTCGACGACCCCAGGCTCGACCGCGTTGGCGATCGCCTGCTCCTGGCTGCTGCTGACGCCCGTGCCCGAGTTGCCGGAGCCGGAGTTGCCGGGTGCAAAGCCGTTGCCCGGGTTGAAGCCGTTGCCCGGGTTCGGGATACCGGTGCTCGGTGAGGACTGCGATGCCGGCGTCGAGGCGTGGTCCAGGGTGGCGACGGCAGCGGCGCCGATCCCCGCGGCGAGCGCGGCCACGATCAGGTAGATGAGGAAGCCCTTGGCCCAGCCGGACCGGCGCGGCTGTTCTATGTAGTCCGCGGGGTGCCCGTACCCGCCGGGCGGGCCGTACCCGCCGTATCCGGGCTGGCCGTAACCGCCCGGGCGGCCGTACCCGCCCTGCTGGCCGTATCCCTGCTGGCCGTACCCGGGCTGCCCGTATCCTCCGGCTTGCCCGTACCCGCCGTACCCGGGCTGGCCCTGCTGGCCTTGCCCGGGCTGCCCGTATCCCGGCTGCCCGTACCCGGGCTGGCCTTGCCCGGGCTGGCCTTGCTGGCCTTGCCCGGGCTGGCCGTACCCGGGCTGCCCGTATCCCGGCTGGCCTTGCCCGGGCTGCCCGTACCCGCCTGGCTGCCCCTGGCCAGTCGGCTGGGTCGGCTCACCCTGGGCGTCGCGAGGACCGGCCAGCGGCGCGGTGTCGCCCGGCTGGCCGGGCCCGGCGCCGGGCGTGGCCGAGTCACCCGCCTTGCCCGGCGGGCCGGGCTCGTTGGCAGGCGGCGACCAGGGGCCCACATACTCGGGCTGCTGGCTTTCGTTGCCGCTCTGATCTTCCTGCATTACTCCATCACCTCTGCCCCGAAGCCAGCGTACGTGCCGCCCGCCGTCGCCTGGCGAGCGGTAGGCCACGCGGCCGGGTCATCGACCTGTCCTCGCACAGTCCTAGTAAGCACCTTCGTTCTGGACGTTGCCTGAATGCCCACTGAGGATTCCCCGCTGTCGTAGGGCTCACTCGCGTCACTGCCCTTGGCTAGCGTACAAGCGAAAAGCGATATATCTTGAGTGTGGCACGTTCCGCAACCCAGGGAGAGAAGATGTCGGCACCAACCCGCAACGATAAGCCGGGACTGACCAAGCGGGATGAGCTGGCGGTCTCCGGCGCCGCCATGTCCGGCGCGCCGTGGAAGGCCGCCGCTGCCTCTGGGGCCGTCGTCACCGGCGCCGATCTGGTGTTCCACCTCGTGGGCGGTCACCTGGACGTGCCCACGGCCCTGTCGGCCGGCGTCGTGGCGCTGTTCGCCGTGGCCGGCGCCGGTGCGCTGTTGCGCGGGCAGGGCGGCCGCGCCATGCGCTGGGCGCGCACCAACCCGTGGCGTTTCGCGCTGCTGCCGGGCCTGGCCGCCGCCGTGGTCGTCTTCGTGCTGTCCGTGGCGATCGGCAGCAGCGGCCTGATCGGCGGTGCCTTCACCGCGGTATGGCACGGGGCGGTGGCGTACGGGGCCACCGGGATCGCCGGTTCGGTCGCCCGCACCCGCCGGAGGCGCAGCGCATGACCAGGCGGGGGCTGCGGGGGCAGCACCCCGGCCGGCGCTCCGCGCCGACGGGGCGGCGCCCGCGTGGCGGGACCGGCCGGGATGCTGCCTCGTGCTGGCCGGGCCCCGCCCCGCTCTCCGCGCCGTGCTGGCCCGATCCGGTCCCGCTCTCCGGGTCGTGCTGGCCAGGTACCCGCTCCCTGGCCGGCAGGGCCGGGGCCGCGTGACCGCCCGGCTGGGCTCGCTGACCGCCCAACTGGCCGCTGACCGCCAACTGGCCGCTGACCGCCAACTGGCCGCTGACCGGCCGGCTGGACTCGCCTGACTTCCTGCTCGCCACATTTTCCCTGCTGCATCGCATCTGGTCCGCTACAGCCTGATGACCGAGAACAACCGCATCTCGTCCCTTATAGCCTGATGACCGGAAACACAGGGCAGGAGGCGAGCGTGACCCTCGAGGCCGGTGACGCCGACGTCCGGTGGCAGCGCCCATCACATCTGCTGCTCCGGGCCAGGCGGATTCAGGCCGGGCTGGTGACCCTGCCCGTCGCGTTCGCGGGCGGCCTCATCGCTGCCGCGGCCGGGTCGGCCTGGCTCGGCCTGGGCATCGGGCTTGGGCTCGTCGCGGCCGGGCTGGCCTGGGAGCGGTTCCTCGCCCGGCGCGTCGCCGCGTGGGGCTACGCCGAGCGCCGCGACGACCTGATGGTGCGCCGCGGGGTGCTCATCCGTCGCCTGTCCGTCATCCCGTACGGGCGGATGCAGTTCATCGACGTCACCGCGGGCCCCGTGGAACGGAGCCTGGGGCTTGCCACCGTGCGGATGCACACCGCCGCCGCGGCCAGCGACGCGCGCATCCCCGGCCTGGACAGGGCGGACGCCGCGAAGCTGCGCGACCAGCTTGCCGCGCTCGGCGAGGCGCAAGCAGCAGGCCTGTGACCGCCTCCCCGCCAGGCCGCTCGCCGGACGACATAGCCAGCTGGCATCGGCTGCACCCGCTGTCGCCTCTGGTCCGCACCGGACGCCACCTGATCGTCCTCGGCGTCCTCGTGCTGCTGCTGATCTTCGCCAACCACAGCGCGAACAGCAACGACTTCATCAGCGACGTCGTGGTGGTCGGGATCGTGCTGATCGCCGGCGTGATCAGCTGGCTGGTCACCCGCTGGGAGGTCGCCGACGGCGTGCTGCGCATCGAGACCGGCCTCATCCGGCGCCAGTCGCTGCGCTTCCCGCTGTCGCAGGTCCAGGCCATCGACGTGGCGCAGACCGGGCTTGCCCGGGTGCTCGGTCTGGCCGAGCTCCGGCTGCGGATGGCCGGGGCGGACTCCTCCGGCGGCCGGCTGGCCTGCCTGCCGCTTGCCGACGCCGAGCAGCTCCGCGAGCGGCTGCTGGCCATGGCGCACGCGGCCGCGCCCACGGTGGCCGCGGTGGGCGTGGGCGGCGCGCGAGCCAGCGCCGCCGCCCCGCCCGGGGCCGAGCGTGAACTGTTCCGCGTTCAGCCCAGGCGCCTGGCCGGGGCCATCATCCTGAGCCGGAGCGGCGCCTACGCGGGCACCATGATCGCCGCGGTGGTCCTGGCCATCGCGGCGACCGGCAAGCCCGGAGTGATCGTGCCGTTCCTTGCGTTCGCGTTCGGCGTCGTGGTCTCGGTCTGGCGGCGGTTCAACACCGAGTTCGGGACCGTGGTGGCCGAGGCGCCGGACGGGCTCCGGCTGCGGTCCGGCCTGGTGCAGACCACCGCCGAGACGATCCGCCCCGGACGGGTACAGGCCGTGCGCGTCGTCGAGCCGCTGTTCTGGCGTGTGTTCGGGTGGTGCAGGCTCGAGGTGGACGTCGCCGGGCCGCGCCAGCGCCGGGAGAACCGCTCCGAGGGGCAGCGGCTGCGCGCGCTCATCCCGGTCGGCTCGCTGGCCGAGGCCGAGCGGATGCTGGGTGAGCTGCTGACCGCGCCTCCCCGGCCGGCCCGCCGGGCGCCCGCCCGGGCGCGCTGGAAGGCGCCGTTGTCGTACCACTTCCTGGCCTGGGCAGGTGACGAGCGCTATGCCGCCGCCTCCCGCGGCCGGGTGTGCCGCAAGACCACCTGGATCCCGCTGGAGAAGGTGCAGAGCATCCGCTGGGTGCAGGGCCCGGTGCAGCGCCGGCTCGGCCTGGCCTCGGTCCGGCTGGACGTGGCAGGGCGGCGGGTAACCGCCAGCATCCAGGACCGGGACGCCGCCGACGCCGGCGAGATCCTCGCCCGGCTGCCCGATCTCGCCCGCCAGGCACGGTCACGATCGGTCAGGTGACCGGTGGCCTGAGGGCGGGCCTCCTTTCCGGCGGCCAGCACCCGGGTGGCCAAGGCCGTGACTGGGCACGATGTGATGTGATGTGCGAGCGCAGCCGCGCTTCCGGCCGGCCGCGCACCGAACCGGCTGAACCGTCACACAAAAGGAGAACGCCCATGTCGCATCACCTGGACACGCCGCTGGCGGCTCAGACCGGCCAGCTGTTCATCGATGACCTGTATGTGTTTCCCGGCGAGGGCAGCACGGTGTTCGTCATGGACGTCAACTCCAATGTCAACGGCCTGCACTCCGAGCCGGGCTTTCACCCCGAGGCGCGTTATGAGTTCAAGGTGCACTTCGACGGCGACGCCGTTGAGGCCCTGACCTACCGGGTGTCTTTCGGCGAGCCGGACGCCGACGGGCGGCAGGGGCTGCGGCTCCATGCCCTGGCCGGGGAGGCGGCGCGGCAGGACTCCGCGGGCGGGGAGCTGGTGCTGGAGGGCCACACGGGCCAGACCGCCGCCGGGGGCGGGGCCCGGCTGTGGGCCGGGCGGATCGCCGATTCGTTCTACATTGACCTGTCGCTGCTGGCGATCATCAACAAGGCGGTGGCCACCGGTACCGCGCCGGAGCTGGCCGGGTGGCGCCCGCAGGGCGCGCGCAACAGCTTCGCCGGGACCCTGGTCGACTCGATCGTGCTGGACGTCTCCCACGCCCACCCGCTGCTGCGGCCCGGCGCCCGCGCCGGGGTGTGGTGCGCCACCAAGCTGGCCACCGACGCCGGCGGGTGGCGGCAGATCAACCGGGCCGGGCACCCGATGATGTGGCCGATCTTCTGGCCCGGCGACACCGATTTCTCCAACCCCGCCAACACCCGGCACCCCTCCGAGGACGTGGCCGCCGCGGCCAGCTACATCGGCGAGCAGGTCGCCGCGGTGGTGGCGGCCATGGGGACCTGCGGCGACCCCGCGGGCTACGGCCAGGCAGTGGCCGCCACCCTGTTCCCCGACGTGCTGCCCTATGTGGTCGGCACGCCCGCGGTCTACGGCTTCGCCGGCTTCAACGGCCGCACCCTGGCCGACAACGCCCCCGAAGCGATGCTGTCCCTGGTCACCAGCACCGCCGTGCCCTCCGGGCTCACCCCGGCCATCGCCCAGAACGAGCGCAGCAGCACCTTCCCCTACGTGGTGCCGGCGTGACCATCCGTGCTGCCGCGGGCTGACCGCCGGCAGCCGGTCACGGCCGGCGGGTGGCCCGCAGCACGGCATCCGTTACGGTCGTGGGATTGCCGTCCAGGTCGGTCGCCGGGCGTCCGAACGCTCCGGCGACGACGATCTGCCATTGTGCGGGATCGAGCGCGGCGGCCAGTTGCCCGGGAGAAGGGAACATGCCGAGGTGCTCGGGACGGCCGACGTTGGCGTGCAGGTCGTCGGGGTGGTGGCTCACGATGAGCAGGGTGCCGCCAGGCCGCACCGCGGCGGCGAGCCGGGCGTGCATCGATTCGAGCGCCGGGCTCGGCAGGTGCATGAACTGCGCCGAGACCAGGTCGAAGCGCTGCTCGTCCGGAGCCCAGGTGAGCAGGTCTTCGCGCCGCCAGACGATCCGGTCGGCGACGCCCTGGGCCGCGGCGTGGCGGGCCGCCCGGTCCAGCGCCACGGCCGACACGTCAACGGCGGTGACGGTCCAGCCGCGGGACGCCAGCCAGATGGCGTCGGCTCCCTCGCCACAGCCGGCGTCCAGCGCCTCGCCGGGCAGCAGGCCGGCCGCCTGCGCCACGAGCTGTGCGTTGGGCTGCCCGCTCCACAGCCGGTCGGCCGAGCGGTAGCGCTCATCCCAGAACTCCTGGGTGAAGTGGCTGTCGTCCGGGTGGGCGGCGCCGGCTGGGTGGGCGGCGCCGGCTGGGTGGGCGGCGCCGGGCGAGTGGCTGTCGGCGGAGTGAGTCATGCCTGCACAATGCCCGGAAGCTGGCCCGGTTTGCAAGCTGGCTTGCTGAAACGGCAAGCTGGTCCAGGATGGATGACGACCTTGACGCCGTGCTCAGCGCTGTCGGCCCGCGGCTGCGGGCGCTGCGCCGGGAGCGCGAGACCACGCTGTCCGCACTGGCCGAGGCGACGGGGATCTCGGTGAGCACGCTGTCCCGGCTGGAGAGCGGTCAGCGCAGGCCAACGCTGGAGCTGCTGCTGCCGCTGGCCCGGGCACACGGGGTGCAGATCGACGATCTGGTCCGCGCGCCGCAGACCGGCGACCCGCGGGTGCACATGCGCCCGGTCAGCCGCCACGGCATGACCATGATCCCGCTCACCCGGCGGGCCGGCGGCGTGCAGGCCTACAAGCTGATCATCCCCACCCGGCGCGCGGTCCCCGAGCCGAAGTCCCACGAGGGCTACGAGTGGCTCTACGTCCTCGACGGCGAGCTCCGGCTGGTGCTCGGGGATCAGGACCTCGTGCTGCACCCCGGCGAGGCCGCCGAGTTCGACACGCGGGTCCCGCACTGGTTCGGCAGCACGGGCGCGCGGGCGGCCGAGGTGCTCAGCCTCTTCGGGCGGCAGGGCGAGCGCGCGCACCTTCGCGCCCGCGGCGCCGGCTGACCGGCCCGATGCCGCCAGCCATTCGCAGTTGCGGCCGGGCCGTTGTTGTCGATGTGCTGCAGCCGGGTTTTGCAGACAGCATGGGACCGTGAGCCGGATACCGCGCCACCCGCACCCGCATTCGCATGACCCCGGAGACAAGATCGACGCGGCCGTGGCGGCGAGCAGCGAAGGCATGCGCGTGCTGTGGGTGTCCGCGGCGCTGCTGGCGGCAACGGCGGCCGTGCAGGCCGTGGTCACCGCGACGTCGGGTTCGGTGGCGCTGCTGAGCGACACGCTGCACAACGCGACCGACGCCCTGTCGGTGGTCCCGCTCGCGGTGGCGTTCATCGCGGGCAGGCGCCCGCCGACGCGCCGCTACACCTACGGCTACGGGAGGGCGGAGGACCTGGCCGGGGTGGTCATCGTGCTCCTCATCGCCGGGTCCGCGGCGCTGACCGGGTGGGCGGCGGCGAGCAGGCTCGTGCACCCGCGCCCGGTCTCCAGCCTGGCCGCGGTCGCCGCCGCCGCGCTGGCCGGCTTCGCGGGCAACGAGGCCGCCGCCTGGTACCGGGTCCGCGCGGGGCGCCGGATCGGCTCGGCGGCGCTGGTCGCCGACGGGCTGCACGCCCGGGCCGACGGCTTCGCGTCCCTCGCGGTCCTGCTCGGGGCCGGCGGGGCCGCGCTGGGCTGGGAGTGGGCCGACCCGGCCGCCGGCCTGCTCATCACCGTGGCCATCCTCGCCGTGCTCCGCCAGGCAGCCATCCAGATCTGGCGGCGCCTCATGGACGCCGTCGACCCGGCCGTGCTGGACCTTGCGGAGCAGGCCCTGCGCGCCACGCCTGGCGTGCTGGGTGTCGGCCTGCTCCGGCTGCGCTGGGTCGGCCACCGGCTGCACGCCGAGTGCGAGGTCGTCGTCGACCCCGGCGCCAGCGTCGTCGAGGCGCACCAGGTGGCGGTCGCCGCCGAGCACGAGCTCCGGCACGCCCTGCCCCGGCTGAGCGCCGCGCTGGTGCACGCCGACCCGCAGCCCCGCGACGGCGCCGACTACCACGCGGCGCTGGCGGCCACGCACGGCTGACGCCCTCCCGGCCTCAGCGGGCCCGCGGCGCCACGCGGCCTCAGCGGCCCCGGCCGGCCCGGCTCGCCCAGCCGGTGGTCTTGACGCTGGCGGGGCGTTCCCGGCCGAGCATCTTGTCCAGCGCCGAACCCAGGCTGCCGTCTGCCATGATGATCCGGCGGATCGCCACGATCAGCGTGGGAATGGCCCAGAAATCACCGCAGACCCAGAGGATCCCAGCTCCGATCTGCTGATCAGCGAACGGCGGCAGGGTCACCCCGGGGACGTGGTCGTAGGCCGGGTACCAGGAAACCGCGGTCAGGATGCCCATCGCCATCGCCAGCAGCCACATGATGACGTTGGTCGCCACCAGGGCGACCGCCTGTCCCTCCGGCGGCATCCGCATCGGCAGCGGCGGAGAGGGGATGAACAGCAGCCAGAACAGGATCCCGATGAAGAGGTAGCTGGGGTGCAGCAGCCAGACCTGCACCGCCCAGTTGTTCACGGCCAGGTCGAGCAGCGCCGGGACGTGCCAGGCCAGCATCACGACGTTGAACGCCACCACCGCGAACCAGGGTGCGAGCAGCCAGCCGCCGGCCCTGCGCAGCGGCCGTGGCCACCTGGCGGCGGCTGCGGCACCGCCGGGAACGGCGTTGAGCAGCGGCTGCCATGGCGCGCCGGCCACGATCAGCGACGGCGCGGCGAACATCAGCAGCAGGTGCTGGCTCATGTGCATGAAGAAGTAGCGGTCTGCCCAGTACTCGACCGGCGAGCAGACGGCGATCAGCGTCACGGCCAGCCCGCCGTAGAACCACAGCGAGCGCAGCCTCCGCTGCCGGGCCAGCCCCGGGCCGGAGCGGCGGGCCAGCCTGGCGAGGCCGGCCTCATGCCCTACGGCGAGGACGATCGCGAAAATCAGGAACGGGTCGAACGACCAGTGCTGGGTGAGGTAGCTCATCTCTGGCTCAGCTCGACGACCCGTACGGGATGTCCACGTGGACCGTCTGGGCCAGGCTCCAGCCGGCCGGGCCGAGCTTCCAGTCCGAGAACGTGCCCCCGCCGGCCACGACCGCGTCCACCTGCTGGCCGAGGACCAGCGTGGACGCCCGCGCGGGCAGCGGGGGAAGCGCGTGCCACGACCTCCCGGGACCGGACAGCGTCTCGCCGCGGCCGCCGCTCAGGATCACCCCGACGGCCTGGCCGGGGCCGAACGCCGTGGAGCGGAGCTGGCGGCCGCCCACCGGCAGCGGAGCCGACAGGGTCCAGCCGGAGCCGCCGGACCAGGCGGCGATGAGGCTGGCGTGGGCGCCCGCGCCCGCCTGCAGCAGCGCCCCGATGCCGGTGCCGTCCGCGGTCAGCCCGAGCACTTCGACGTCCTCGCGGGCCAGCGACGCCGGCAGGGCCGGGCCCGCGGCGTGCCAGGCGCCGCCGCTGCGGGTGAAGATGCCGGCGACGCCGG
>JASHPR010000243.1 GCA_030038015.1 Streptosporangiaceae bacterium | reverse complement strand
CTGGAGCCAGGCGGCCAGGTCGGCCTTCTCCCAGCCCGCGAGCACGATGCGCCCGTCGACCCCGGCCGTCTTGCGGCCAGCGTTGACCTCCGTGACCCGCCGCACGCTCACCAGCGCGTTGCTGCGGGAACGGAGCATCAGCTTCTGCAGGTTACGGACCTTCCTCAGGTCCCCGGCCTGCGCCGCCGCGAAGATCCGCTGCCGCAGCCGCCGTACGTTCTCCTCGGCCTGGCCCCAGTCAACCCGGTCCCAGTCCGGCAGATCGTCCTCTGGTCCGTTCGCCCCGGCAGCCGCTGCTGGCGCTGTCGCGCCCGCACTTGCTGTCATCGCGTCCAACTTGCCCTTCGGTTCCGGCGTCACGGCCCGCTTGCTCCGCAGGCTCACCAGACCCGCGTCAGCGCCCTTTCAGGCCGGGGCAGCGCCCCTATCCGGCCAGTTATGCGGGCGCCGCCAGCGGAGGGCCAGCGCGTGGCGCCCGGTTTCCTGCTGCCTTTCGGCTACCGGCATTCGCTTCTCGGGTCTTCCTGTGCCCGCTGGGGAGTTCCGCCTTCCTCACGTCCGGCCTACCGGCAAACCGCAGCCGCCGGACCCCATCGGGGTTACCACGTTCCGCATGGTCGAGATCCGGCCGGGGTGGGCGCCGCCTGAACCCCGGGGACAGTGGTGCGCACCCGACCGGCCGATGGCGTCCGGTCGGCACCCGCCGCCTCCCAGCGGCCGGTCCCTGTTCACCCGCTCCTGCAACCCGCCTGCGGGAGTCCACTTAACGAGGCGTATTCAGCGGTTCACTTGCGTTCACCCGTCCGGCCTTCCCCAGCCTGTGGCCCCCGGACGGAACGAGGGCACTTGGGCACTTCCCCTGCGCTTCGCACCCCGCAGTTACCCGCGACGCACGGCAAGGGCGGGAACGGTCCATGCGCACTGGACCGGGAGCTACGTCGCCGACATCAGCCGGTCCTCCTTCCGCGAGCTCCGCTCGCTCCATGCGACCTCGTGTCGCAACCATCTTTCGTGGTAAGCATGCGCGAGTACCGCCGCTGGGGCCTGCGGCGGGCCGGTGATGGTGGTGATCAGCGCGATCAGCTCCCCCTTGCCGTCGCCTTCACGGTCGGGGACCTCGTACTCGATCACCCGCACATGGCGGGCCTTGTCCCCATCCAGGTCCCCGCCCCAGCGGGCCGCCTCGATCAGCTTGCCGCGGGCCTTGCCGGTGACCCTCGGATTGACCAGGACCGACCGGTAGGAGCCGTCTGGCAGCAGATCCAGCACCGGCAGCCGCAGGTCAGCTTTCACCCGCCACAACAGCGCCGCGCCGGTGTCCGCAGCGGCGCACCAGTCCAGCCAGTTGCAGAAGTTGCGATCGGCGATCAGCAGCCAGTCCTGCTCCAGCTGCCGGTACAGGGAACGGCCCAGCGACTGCTCGCCGCTGCCCTTGGACGTCACCGGGCCGATCGCCGCAGCCACCACCGCGTGCGAGGCACACTCACCGATCGTCACCACCCGGGCCTTGGGAAACGCCGCCTGTTGCGGATCGTCCTTGCCGGTGCCAGCGAACCCGAACGCGGCGATGTTCCCGCTCGTAGCCGGGGCATCCCACTCGAACCCGTCGATCGTCATCAGCCGCCACGGCCCGAGGAACGCACCCGGCGTATCCTCGTCCGCGACCGGGACCGCGACGTGCGCAAACACCTCCCTCACCGGCTCATATCCCAGCCGCTGCCGGGCCTGGGTGATCCCGCCAGATGTCGGGACCAGCCAGCCGTCCTCCCAGCAGCCCCAGTCCTGAAGCGTCTCCGTCAGCTTGACGATGACCTCCTCGTAGTCATCGTCAGCGAACAGCGCCAGCGCCATCGCGTAATACACCATCACGTGCGGCGGCAGCTTCCCGCCCGCCCGCTTCGCACCCTTGCCCGTCGCCTCGATCGCGTCATCGACCTCATCCCGCGGCACCCAGGACGCCAGCACGCCCAGGGAGATCCAGTCGGTCAGACGGCCGCCAGCCACCAGGCCAGTCTGCGTCATAAGCCGCGATCATGCCGGCTGCCAGCCGAAACGCCCGGCAACGACACGCGGACAGATCAAGATCAACCCAAGCTAAGTGGCATTGCGGATAGGCTCGTCAAGCGCCGGACCCGGCTGCTAACGAATGCGACTGGGCTCGCCCTGCCGGGGAATGACCCTAGCCTCGCATGGGTAAATTCGCGAGGTCTGACCAGCTGGGGATTCCCGGTCGGGAGAGACGGCACTTAGGATCAAATGTTTATATCAGTTGGGCAGTAGCTCTCAGTATCGTGGCTTCATGGCGAGCCACCCGTGTGGCGTCCGAGATCATGCCGCTGCGCAACAGCTGGACGCTATTGCCTGCGTCGGCTCCAGCACCACGGCCGCTACTGTAAGGGCACCTTCGACTGGTTCGCGGCCCTGGCTGCCCGGCCTCAGAACGCCGGATTCCGGTTCCAGGCGGAGCCTCGGTCCATCGATAGCACCCGCCCGGGACCTGGATACCCTCTTCCTGGGCCCTTGGTCCCTACCCGGGGCCAGGCCGGGCGCGCAAACTCCCAGCATTCCGCATCGGCAGTCAGGGCGAGGCGGCTTACCAGGTGAGGGGGCGAGGACTGGATGCCCCGGCGTGTGCTGATCATGGGTGCTGCTGGTCGCGACTTTCACAACTTCAACGTCGCGTACCGGGGCAGCGCCAGCCATGAGGTTGTTGCTTTCACGGCCACCCAGATCCCGTTTATCGAGGGCCGGGTCTACCCGAGCCTGCTCGCGGGCCCCCGGTATCCGGACGGTATTGCAATCCATCCCGAAAGAGAGCTTGTCCGCCTGGTGCGTGACCTCGCTGTCGACGAGGTGGTCTTCAGCTACAGCGATATCTCTCACGAGTACGTGATGCACAAAGCCAGCCAGGTGATGGCCGCTGGCGCGTCGTTCGTCCTGCTCGGCCCGTGCGACACCATGCTGGCTGCCCAGGTCCCGGTGATCGCGGTGTGCGCTGTGCGCACCGGATCGGGCAAGAGCCAGACAGCGCGGCGGGTCGCCCAGGCGGTCCGGGCGGCCGGGCAGACACCGGTGGTGGTCCGTCATCCCATGCCCTACGGGGACCTGGCGGCGCAGCGGGTGCAGCGATTCGCCACGTATGAGGACCTGCAGGCTGCGGACGTCACGGTCGAGGAGCGGGAGGAGTACGAGCCGCATCTGGCCGAACGCACGGTGGTGTATGCAGGCGTCGATTACCAGGCGATCCTCGAACAGGCGCAGGCTGAGTGTGACGTCCTGATCTGGGACGGAGGAAACAATGACTACCCCTTCTACCGCCCTGATCTGTGGATCACGGTTGCGGACCCGCTGCGCGCCGGGCACGAAAGCACCTACTACCCGGGAGAGCTCAATCTCCGTGCGGCCGATGTGATCATCATCAACAAGGTCGACTCTGCCACCGCGCAACAACTAGCCCAGCTCGACGCGGCGATCACAGAGCTGAACCCCACCGCCACCGTCTTGCGTGCGCGCAGTACGGTGAGCATCGAAGACCCCGGCCTCATCGCGGGGCGGCGGGTACTTGTGATCGAGGACGGGCCGACGCTGACCCACGGCGGGATGAAATACGGCGCTGGTGTGGTAGCCGCGCGGCGCTGCGGCGCCGCTGAGATCGTAGACCCGCGGCAGCTCGCGACCGGCACGATCCGCGACGTCTACCGCAACTACGACATCGGCCCGGTGCTGCCCGCAATAGGCTACAGCGGCCAGCAGCTCCACGAGCTCGAGCAAATGATCAACGCGGCCGACGCCGACGTAGTGGTGATTGCAACGCCGATCAACCTCGCCCGCCTGGTCAGCATCAGCAAACCGGCCCTCCGCGTGCGCTACGACCTGGCCGAGGCCGAAGGGTCACCAACGGTCGGCGACGTCCTCAAGCCAATCCTCTCGCTCGGCACATCACGGACGCATCGTGGAACAGCGTCGCCTGGCGGGACTTAACCCTGCAGCTACCGTAAACGCGCTTCTAGCCCTGCCCAGGAGGTGACGCGCGGTGAGCCACTGGAAAGCAACTCCGCCGTATGAATGGTCGGGTGCCTGGGAAGGCCGACTGCAGATCGCCTACAGCTATGACACGAAGACTGACGTGTGCGGGCACTTGCACGGATCGTCAGCCGAGGCCGAACGCTGCGCCCAGGACCTGGCTGCACGACTCAATTCCATGCTCATGCCTTTTGATTCCCGTACTCCTAACGGCATGCCATCTGACTACTATCTGGGCTGACGATCTTCTTCTTCGTCCCGGCCTGGCGGAAAGGCGGCCGCACCTAACGGCGGCAGTGCGCGCGGCGGCGAAGTCCAGGGCCGATCACACTCCGTGAGGCCGGTGCGCCTCCCTGCAGATTCCGATCGTGTAATACACGGGTGATCATTGCCGCTTTTCGCCCTGAGCGACGGAGTATTGATCACCCGTGTATCTGGCGTTATACGGCAATGCCACTTTAGCCAAAGTTGATCACGGCCCGGCGTCAGGGAACTCTCGCTGTAGAGTGTCAACCGTGACGCACTCGATGACGGTGTCACCGTTGGGGTGACGTGTCCGGAACGGAGAAGATGAGAGACGGCGGTGACTCAGCGCACAGAGGGAGCGACCATTCGCTTCGACGCTACGCTGTCCACGATCGGCACATCGACTGTGTTGCGGTTGCCGGAGACGGCGAGCAAGGACCTGCCGTCGCGCGGGCAGGTGGCCGTCCACGGAACGATCAATGGCGCCGCGTTCCAGACGGTGCTCGAACCAGACGGAAATTTTGGCCACTGGATGAGGGTCGATGACACGCTGCAACACGCTGCTGGCATCAGCGCGGGTGACACTGCGACGCTCGACATCGAGGTGACCAAGGATTGGCCAGAGCCGAGCGTGCCCCAAGATCTTGCGTCAGCCCTGGTAGCTGCCCCGCAGAAGATCCAGAACCTGTGGAACGAGATCACCCCGATGGCGCGTTGGGAATGGGTACGTTGGGTCAACGCCACGAAGAACCCTGACACGCGCAGACGACGGGTCGACGTGAGCATCTCGAAGATGAAGAGCGGGAAGAGACGGCCCTGCTGTTTCAACCTCTCCGCATGCACCGACCCGGACCTATCGAAGAACGGCAGGCTCCTCCAGCCAGGTGACGACCGCCCATGATCGACGATCCGACGAGCAGAGTCGAGGCTGCACGCGGCGGATCAACGGCTCCGCCTGCCACCCGCCCTCAAGTCACCACGCTGTCACCGGCATGACATGAAGATCCGGTCGGCGCCGCGCGCATAGCTACCTGATCTGAACGCCCCCGACTGGCTGTCGCCGAAGACCGCCAACCGCGCGTAACGGCGGCTCGGCGAGCGCTCGCCCTCATTCTCCGGGTGACTCAGTGTGACGCTTTGGATCGAAGTGGCCGAGGTCTATCTCTGGCCGGCCTTTGCTGACCGGCCTGCCGGAGGCGACCGCCGGGCGGCGGCGGGTTGCAGCTGGTGCAGTGCCCGGTCGCGAGGCGGCTGCGATCGCCGCTTGACCGGACGCGCTGTATGCGGCACAGAGGAGCGCGCGGATCGACGGACTCCCTTAATTACGCCGGCCAAGTCCTCGGCCGGGACGTTCGGGCCGGGCACAGACCAGGTCGGTCGTGTCGATGCCCAGGTGCCGCAAACTGTTGTTACCGGCTCACCGAAGCATCACCTTGCGAGAACGGCGGCGAGCGGCGGGATCAGATCTTGGTGCGCATGACCCACCGCCACTTCGCGATCTTCCGTACCCGCGTGAAGCCGTATCGCGCATACAACTCCTCCGGTCCTGTGTGCAGATAGGCGCCACGCTGCGGCGGCCGCTGCCCGGTCTGCTCCGGATAGGCCTCGACGACGCCGCCGCCGGCCCGCTTGATCTCGTCGAGTGCCGCCGCGACCGCAAAAGCGGCGACGCCCTTGCCGCGGTCCTTCGCGTTGGTGAAGATACAGCCGATCCGCCAGTCCGGCGGATCGTCAGCCCCTCGGGCGTAGGCGCCCCGGTTCTTGATATTGGGGATTTCCGGCGGCGGGCCGAACTGGCACCAGCCGACGCAGCGGTCACCGTCGTAGACGAGCACCTGGTGGACCGTTCCGCGCGTCACGTGGCGGCGCTTCGCCTCCCGGTTTCCTTCCCGGGTGTGGTCGGCGCCGACGCCCTCCGGGTGGAATCCCATGCACCAGCAGCCACCCCACACGCCGTTGTTGACCTCAACGAGCGCGGCAAAGTCCTCCCACGTCTCCGGCGTAAGCATCCGGGTCGTGAATGTCATACCGGCAGTGTGACCGAGGGTCTGCCATAGCGCGACTCACGGCCAAGGCGGCTACCCCGACCGCGCCCGGCAGATCCGCCGAACCAAAGCGATCGTTAAGGCCGGCACCTTCTGGGAAGTGCACAGCCGCGCAGAACAGGCAGAACAGGCAGAACTGGCTGCACCTGTCCAACGACTGTCCCATCACCGAAGAGCGCAGAATCGGCAGCGCGCCTCAGTGCCTCTGGTGGCAGGACGCACGCTCGTCGGCAGATCCGGTCGATGCGCGCGCAGAGCGGCCTGATCTGCGCACCGCGGCCAGTGATCGCCGAGGAGCCCTCGCCAGCACAGAACGGCGGCCGAGCGCGCACGTTCTCCCCTGACAGTCCTCTATCACTCGCTGTGACCGATCCTGCTGGTCGGCCTGGGTGCCGCGGGACCACTCATGGGATGGGCACAGGCCGGATCTCGGTGCAATGTGTGCGTTCCGGGCCCCAGCTTGGCTGTTTCCGCAAGTGGGGCGCCGAGTCCTCAGACCCTGAACTCACGGATTAAAGCGAGCTGCCCCCCTTCGGCGCGCTGGTGCGCGAATTAAAGAGGGCCGCGCCACCCGCCCAAAGCCCATCGCGCTGGGGTTCAGTTTGGAGTGTGTCACCCGCCGTAGTGGGCCTGTGCCAGTCGGCGGGTGGGGCGCGAAAGCGGGCCGGTCAGCATCTGTTTGCGCCAGCCGGGGAACTCCTCGCCGAAGCTCTGCTTCTCCTGGCCGGTCGATTCATATACAACGTAGCCGCCCTTAAGGACGCTGAAAGGTCCATGCAGAAGGCCGAGCTTGTCGAACTGGGCGGTCGCCGGGGCCCGCGGGTCGAACCAGGAAGGTGTCACGAAGTTGGACACCGAGACACCGCTGACCGTATAGCTCGGGGCCTCAACCGGGTCGCACACCTCGAAGCTGTAGGCAGTTCCCTTGCCGTCGTTGGCCCATAGGTTGCAGCTGGGGTCGACGAACAGTTCAAGCACCTCATGGGAGAGGATGCTCGAAACGCTCCAGTCGCCGGTCGTCACTTGTCTGCCGTTGTCAAGTTCGGGCTTGGCCGCCGTCACTCCCCACAGCTTCCCGCCGCGGCCCTCGGTGTGAAAGCCAAGCACGCCCGTGGGCTGGTCGTGAATGGTGTCCACGATCACCACACCGTGCGCCCCCGGCGGCACCTCCGCGGGATCGGCGAAAAAGATGACGGCCGCGGGTGCCCGGTCCCAGAGCGGGGCAACGTCCTGCCGGATCTGGGCGGCGATGGCCTCGCTCATGATCGCGGCATCGGCGTCGGGAACCAGGGTCGAGTGGTTAACGATGGCGATGAGCATGCTTGCCTTCCGTGCGCCTTGATCGGTGCCGGTGACCGGCATCGACATCGTTTCATCCAGCCGGCCGGTTGAACACCCCGGCTCAATGTGCCCCTGCGGGGCTACTGGGCTCTGCGGTGCCGCTTCTGGTGGCGCAGGTTTTAGGCTGCTGTTGTGGCGGCGTGTGCTGGGTGCGGGCAGGTGAACCCGGAGATCGCCCGGTTTTGCCTGGCGTGCGGCGCGCTGATCGAACCGGAAGCCGGCCGCTCGGCCGAGGAGCGCAAGACGGTTACGGTGCTGTTTTGCGATCTTGTTGGGTTCACTGCGGCCGCTGACCATGCTGACCCGGAGGATGTGCGGGCCCGGATCCGCCCCTATCACGCGCGACTGCGCCGGGAGGTGGAGGGGTTCGGGGGGACGGTGGAGAAGTTCATCGGCGACGCGGTGATGGCGGTGTTCGGCGCGCCGGTGGCCCATGAGGATGATGCGGAGCGGGCGGTCCGGGCGGGCTTGCGCATCTTGGAGGCGATCGGGGACCTGAACCAAGACGATCCCGAGCTGAGCCTGGCGGTGCGGGTCGGGGTGGAGTCGGGGGAGGCGGTGGTGGCGCTGGGCGCGCGCCCGGAGCGGGGGGAGGGACTGGTCGCCGGGGATGTGGTCAACACAGCGTCGCGGTTGCAGGGGGCGGCACCAGTGGGCGGAGTGCTGGTGGGGCCGGGGACATACGCGGCGACCCGCCAGCTGTTCGACTACCAGGCGCTGGCGCCGGTGCTGCTGAAGGGAAAGGCCGAACCGGTGGCGGTGTTTCGGGCACTGGCACCACTGGGCCGGCTCGGCGCCGATGTGAGCCGGTCGCTTATCACGCCGATGGTGGGGCGTCAGATAGACCTGGGCATTGTCACTGGCGCGTTCCAAAAGGCGGTGCAGGAATCGACTGTGCAGCTGGTGGTGGTGGCCGGCGAGCCGGGAGTGGGCAAGTCACGGCTGGTTGCCGAGTTGAGCTCGTTCGTTGATTCGCTGCCGGAACTGGTCCGCTGGCGTCAAGGCCGGTGCCTGCCCTACGGGGAGGGGATCACGTTCTGGGCGCTAGGGGAGATCGTCAAGGCGGAGGCGGAGATCTTGGAATCCGACCCGCCTGAGGTTGCCGCCGCAAAGATCAACGCGGTGATCCCCGAGGACGCGCCGGACGCGCCGTGGCTCAGGGCCCGGTTGCGTCCCTTGGCCGGGCTGCCGGCCCCGGAAGCGTCTCTCCAGGAGAACTTTGCCGCGTGGCGGGCGTTCGTGGAGTTGCTGGCCGAGACGCGGCCGCTGGTGCTGGTGTTCGAGGACCTGCATTGGGCCGATGAGCCGCTGCTGGAGTTTGTGGCGCAGCTGGCCGACAACGCAGCGGAAGTCCCGCTGCTGCTGGTGGCCACGGCCCGCCCGGAGTTGTATGAGCGCGCCGCGGGATGGGCGGCCTCGGCGCGCAACGTAGCCCGGGTCAACCTGCGGGTGCTGACCGCGGCGGAGACCGGGCGGCTGATCACCAACCTGCTGGGCTCCGCGGTGCTGCCCGCCGAGGTGCAGCAGGCGATCGTGGACCGTGCGGGCGGCAACCCGCTGTACGCAGAGGAGTTCGTGCGGCTGCTCAAAGATCAGGAGATCCTGCGGCGGACCGGCACCGGATGGAGCCTTGATGCCACGGCGCAGATCCCGGTGCCGCCGGGTGTGCACGGGCTGATCGCGGCACGGCTCGACACCCTTGGGCCGGTGCGCAAACACGTGCTGCAAGACGCCGCGGTGCTAGGCGGCGTGTTCTGGGCCGGGGCCGCCGCGGAGATGGGAAACCAGGACCCAGACGAGGTGCGGGCGGTGTTGCACGAGCTGGCGCGCAAGGAGCTGGTCCGCCCGGCCCGGCGGTCGTCCATGGCGGGCCAGGCCGAGTACTCCTTCGCCCACGCACTGATCCGGGAGATCTGCTACGCGCAAATCCCGCGGGCCGAGCGTGTCCAGCGGCACCGGCGGGCGGCGGCCTGGATCGAGCGGATGGCCGGAGACCGGGCCGCCGACCACGCTGAGATATTGGCCGCCCACTACGCCACCGCCCGGGAGCTCGCGCTGGCGGCCAAGGATCCGCTGGCCGGGGAGCTTGCCGCCAGCGAGGCCCGCTACCTGACGCTGGCCGGGGACCGGGCCATGGGCATCGACGTGGAGACCGCCGAACGCCACTACGCCAAGGCTGCCGCCATGACCGGGCCCGGCCGCGCCGACCACGCCGCACTGCTGGCCCGCCACGGCGAAGCGCTGCGCCTGCGGGCCCGGTTCCGCGAAGCGGCAGCCGCTTTCGAGCAGGCGATCGCGGCGTTCCAGGCCACCGGGGATGTCCGCAATGCGGCCATGGCGACAAGCCGGTACTCGATGCTGCTGCACCGGCTCGGTGACCGCCGCTACGCCGATGTCGCGGACATGGCACTGGGGCTCCTTGAACCGCTCGGACCGTCCCCCGAACTGGTGGAAGCCCTGGCCGGCCGCGCCGCGGCGAGCTTTCTGTCCGACCAGTATCCGGAGGCGGCCGCCTTCGCCGAGCGGGCGGTGGAGCTCGCCGGTAAGCTCGGCCTGCCGGTGCCGGCCCGGGCGCTCGGGTTCTATGGCTGCGCCCGGTTCGCGCTCGGACAGGCGGCCGGACTCGAAGACATGCGCCGCGCGCTGGACGCCGCTACCGCTCAGGGCCTTGGACGTGAGACCGCCGTGCTCTATCTCAACCTCGCGGCGTCTCTCGTGCGGGCCGAGGGACCACGAGCAGCGTGGGAGCTGTCTCAACAGGGCGCCGCCTTTGCCCAGCGGCATGGGATCGCAGAGTGGGTGCCGCTGCTCGAGGGGATCGCTGTTGAGGCGGTGGCCGACCTGGGCCTGATCGAAGACGCCCAGACCCTGATGGCAACGGCCCTCGGTCACGTTGCGGCCGACGACTGGATGGGCCAAGTCGACCTGCGCTCTGCCGAAGCCCGGATGCTCGCCCGGCGCGGCGAGCTGCCCCAGTCTGGCCTCATGGACTGGATCGAGCAGGCCGTGGCCAGGGCGCGGGAATTGGGCGAACCGCAATACCTGGGCGGGCTCCTCGGGCTCGCCGCGATCGCCCGGGCCGCCACAGGGCAAGCCGGCGCTGCGGCTTCCCTGCTTGCCGAGCTCGAACAAGTGCCCAACGTCCGGCATACCCTGGACTACCTGCGAGCGCTTCCCGCCCTCGTGCGTGTTGCCATTGCGGCGGGTAACCCGGATCTCGGCGCGCGGCTGGCCGACGGTCTGATACCGGTGTACCAGCTGGATCGGTATGCGCTGATGACCGCGCGGGCACTGCTCGCCGAGCGTCACGGCGAGTGTGCCAAAGCCGCTGGCCTGTTCACCGAGGCCGCCGACGGGTGGCAGCGGTTCGAGGTCCCCTGGGAGCGGGCGCAGGCGCTGTTGGGCAAGGGCCGCTGCCTGCTCACACTCGGTCGGCCAACCGAAGCCCAGCGGCCGCTGAAGGCGGCGCGAGAGATCTTCGCCTCACTCGGCGCCAGCCCGGCCGTTACCGACGCTGACAGCCTGCTGGCACAGGCAATGGCGGTCACCGGGTAGCAAGGTGTGCTTGGCCCCTGCCAGCCGGTGCCGCGAGGGTGACAGGTGACGACTAAGATCCGGGCGCACCGATCGACCGTTCGGGCGCGCTAACGACCCGCCCCAGCGGCCAGGTGGCGTCCAGAACGGCGGGAGTGCGCGCGTGCCTTTGCGGCCAGCAGACACGCTTTGCATCAGCGTCAGGCTCGGGTTAGCGCCTGCCGACTCTCGTTCGCGTCCGTAAGCCGCCTCGCGTTATCCGGGTTAGTCCAGGCCAGAAGCCACATTGGTAGGTGCCGTGGCCTTCGGGACCTCAACTGCTGTCAGGCTGAATGCGACTTGATAGGTCATGAGCCTGATCGCAGGCATAGCGGTGACGGCGTACCGCAAGGAGTCATCGGCCTCATGGGCGATGATCAGCCCCTCCACTGTCTGGCCCGGATCGGCCAGCTCGGTCCCGACATACCCCATGTAGCGCATGATCTGACCGACGACCCGGTCGGATGAGCGCCCGCGCTTCAGCTCAACGACGACCAGGGCGCCCTTCGCGCGGTCGGTGCACAAGAAATCAAGGCGGCCGATGGGTGTGCTGAGCTGATGGCCGGACTGACCGTTCGGTCCCTGCCAAAGCTGGAGCGGTCGGCCCCAGTCGATCGACTGCCAGTTCCCGAGCAGGAACTCCTCAAGGTGCGACTCGAGGGCGAATTCGGCGGTTTCCTCAAGCGCGGCGTTGTCGGCGAGCACTTCATCTTCGCTGAGGCCGGCCTCAGCATCGTCATTCGTGGCCGCAGCCTCGGCGTCGAACGGGAGCAGCGTTCGATCCGGCCGTTTCACGAACAGGGCGGTCATGCCGTTCAGGTTGGGATAGTGGTGGCGGCTCGGGTCGTTCGCCGTCAGCCCGATGGAGCCGGTCGGTTTCGCCACCTCCGCGATCTACGCCGCTGTGGCACTGGTGCATACCGTGACGTGGGCCCTGGCCAGCACGTGCCAGGTGATCCGTCCGGGGATCACGCTCGCGGTCGTGTTTCCGGCGGACCTCGGCGTCCCGCCACTTTTGCTGGTCACTCGGAGCATGGGCGACCACCCCGCTACTGACCGCCGGAACTAAAGCTCTCTCATGCCTAGATCGCTTAATAGGGCGCGCGCTGGCGATGAGTTCTCGCCTAGTCGGGCGTCCTTACCGTCGTTCCTACCTCCGTGGTAGAGAAGGCGGGAGCCGCTACCTGAGCCCCAAGGACAAGGACACTACGATGCCGGAACTCCTCATTGACTTCATCACTTCGCTCGATGGCTACGCGGCTGCCGACGGTTGGCCGGGCTGGTGGGGGCTCGAAGGACCCGAGTACCTCGCGTGGTTGGGAGAGCAGCCAGAAGCGGACTATACGGTCCTCATGGGTGCAACCACTTACCGCGTCATGTCGGGATTTGCCGCCGAGGGCGAGCCAGGCACCGATGCCCTGGCGGGCTTGTCGAAGGTCGTCTTCTCGACCACGTTGAGCGAGCCCCTTTCCTGGGCGAACACGCAGCTCGTGGCTCAGGACCCCGTTGAGGCCGTGCAGGAGATGAAGGACAAGGCCTCCAAGTCGATGCGCACCATAGGCAGCCTCACCCTGTGCCGCTCTCTCCTGAAGGCCGGTCTGGTGGACCGCTTCCGCGTGGTTGTCTTTCCCGTTATCACCGGAAGCAGCGGCCGGGAACGGATCTACGACGGCTATCCCGATGTTGCGCTAGAGATGATCAGCAGCCGCACCTTCGATGGCCGCATCCAACTGCTCGAGTACGTTCCGACGATTCTGGCTGGGCCGCCGGGCACCAACGGGGTCAACGCCTTACGGGCACAACCTGGCGCAGCGAACCCTCGGCCGGGGCAGGGGTGCGGCGCAGGTCGGGTGCGGCCAGCGGGGCCGGGATGGTGAGGCTGGTGGTCTCCACGTCTGTGAACCGGACGTGGACGCCGCCGCCGGGCTGGCGGGCGAGGGTGACGTCGTCGAGCAGCAGGCCGATCGCCTGCTGGACGCTGGTAGGTCAGCAGCGGACAAGATCACCATGGCAGGGGTGGGCCCCCCTGCCCTCACGTTGGCTGGTGAGGAGTACTTTTGGTAGCGACGTTCGTCCCGCGAGGCGAGGTGACCACGATGGCCGAGGAGGACACGTCAGCCGGCGTGACCGGGCAGCGGCATGCGGCGGAGCAGGCTGACGTCGAACGTCGGCACGCCGACGAGCATGCACGGGTGTCGCAGCGGCATCTGGCGGCGCATGAGAAGCTCTACGCCCGGCATGGCAGCGACCATACGCACCTGGCCGGCCGGCATACTGGCGAGCGGGAGAAGACTGCGGATGCGGCTCTGACTCAGAAGGCCGCGCTGAGCGCGCGTCATGGCGCAGAACACGTGGTGATGGAGATCCGGCATGCTGCCCAGCTGGCGTGGATGGCGGCGAGGCACGCGGGCGAGCGGCTGCGTATGGACCAGCGCCACGCCGTGGAACTGCTCGGCCAGGAGGGTCGGCACGCCCGGAACGACCGCCAGCCGTGATCGACCGCGAGCCAGCCGAGACCTTGTGCGGCGGGTAGCCGGCCGACTTCAGCACCACTCATCCGCATTACATGGTGATCTTGATTACGTCCGCCACCGAGCCATATTGTCCGTTATGGCCTTCGCTGGTTCACGTTATCCCACGGATCGGGACGCGCCGAACGGCGGCTCGGCGAGCGTTCTCCCTTGACTAGTCCCGTCACTCACAGTCATTTTGATCCGACTTGGCGCAATTTAGAGTGCACTTGATCAGCGGAGGATCTGTTCGGAACCCCCGTGTACGATCAGCCGGTGACGAGCGAAGTGATCCCTGATCGGACCACCGCCTACGGCGAACGCGTCCGCCGGCGGCTCACCGACGAGATGACGATCTGGCTGACGACCGTCGGGCGTGACGGTACCCCACAGCCGAACCCGGTCGGGTTCCTCTGGGACGGCGGCGACAGCCTGCTGACCTACACTCAGACGGGCGCCAGGCGGCTCGCGAACATCCGGCGGCAGCCGCTGGTCTCGCTCAACTTCGACAGCAACGGCGGCGACGACATCGTCGTACTCACCGGCACCGCCGAGATCCTGGACGACTACCCGGCGGTGCCAGACAACCCCGCGTGGCTGGAGAAGTATGACGAGGCCATTGACGCGCGGTTCGGTAGCGCCGTGAAGTTTTCGGAGAGGTTCTCGGTCCCGGTTCGCATCCACCTCACCCACGTCCGCGGCTTCTGACCGCGCACGCCATGCGGCATTCCCTGAACAATCAATGTGAACTTGAGGATTCGGGTGTCGCCGCAGGTCACGGACGCTGTTCGAATGTTGTGGCTGATGCCAACGAGCAGCACCGAGAAGGAGATGGGCGACCTGTTCGGCATCAGATGTCCGCTCTCCGCAGTGCCCACGTCTGCCGAACACCACATTCCGGTCACCGGCCGGGCCCTAAAGCGTGCACGCCCAGCCGTCTGACCTGCGAAGACGTCCGTTAGTTCAGTTAACACGCAGATCCGGATGACGTCAGCGCACAGATCGACCTGATCAGTGTGCCCTGGCTGATGATCGGCGAGGACCCGTCAGCCGCACCGAACGGCGGCTCCGCTTGCGCCGCAGACAACCCCGACAGTTACGATCCGTCGTTGCGGTCCGGAGTGGCGCAGAGCTCGACCGCGGTCCCGTCGCGGCCGGCCGGGCTGACGGGCTGCGAACGGCGGCCGGACGTCGGCGTCCGCGAGACCGTACGCCTGCCACCGGGCGAGAGCGGGCCGAATAGCGCGCGCCTGGCTGACAATTCTAGTGCCGCCCACAGCTATTCCAGAGATGGAATTTAGGTCCTCCGGTCTTGCGATCCTAAGTTACTCCTGACCTCAGTTCCTGAGTGCCTGAGTGCGGTTTTCTTGACGTTTGACCGACCCTTCCTGCGGGCTTATCTCTCGGCTTTCGCAGTTCTGCTGAGCCGAGATGGGCGTGGTTGTTCTTTGCGCGCCGGGGTGCCGGTGCCCGGATCTGCCTGTCGTGTCGCCGCGTCCGCGCCGGCAGGGCCAGCGGGCGCTAGCCTGCTGCGCATGCGGGTTGAGCAGTTCACGATCATCGTCGATGATTACGACAAGGCCATCGGGTTCTTTACCGGCGCGCTGGGATTCGACCTTGTGGAGGACTCGCCGTCGCTGACCAACGACGGCAGGCCGAAGCGGTGGGTCGTTGTGCGGCCGCCCGGCGCGCAGACGGGCATTCTCCTTGCCCGCGCGGACGGCGGGCATCAGGCCGCGGCCGTCGGGAACCAGGCGGCCGGGCGCGTCGGGTTCTTCCTCCGGGTGGAGGACTTCGACGCCGCCCGCGAGCGCATGACAGCTGCCGGCGTGCAGTTCCTCACCGCGCCGCGCACAGAGCCCTACGGACGGGTCGCGGTGTTCCTCGACATCGCGGGCAACAAATGGGACCTGCTCGGTCCTGCGGCCTGACGGCCCAGGGTCAAGGCCTTTGAGTTCAGCGCCGCATCGGCTGGCGGGGACAGGCGCCCGGCCTGGTCCGCTGGCGATCGGGAGGTGCCCGCCTGCCAGCGTGCTCGCCGCCGGGACCTCGAAGCGGACAAGAGTGCTGGTCAGCTCGCGGTTGCGGGGCCGGCGTAGAGGATGAAGGTCTCGTCTATCCCTTGTTCGGGGGTGCCGGTGATGGGGCCGAAGGAGCCGGGGAGGTCGTTCTCGCTGTACTGGCCGGTGCTGGCCTTGTAGATCCCGATGGCCCATTTGTCGGGGGAGCCCTGGTAGCGCAGGCGGAGGATAGGCGTGGGCTCGCGGTGTCCGGGCAGGAGCGCGGCGACGTAGCAGTACTGGCCGCGGTAGCGCACAAGGGGCTCGCCGAGGCGGGGCCAGCCGCGGGCGACATGGCCGGTGATCCGGCGGGTGACGGCGTTGCGGGTCTGCGGGTCGGGTATCTGCGGCACGCTGTCCATGATGGCCGGCCGTCCGGCCGTGCCCGGATACCCCTGACGGAACGGATTCCCCGATGTTCCCCGATGCCGCGCTGCCGGTCCCGGCGTCGCTAGTGACGCTGCTGGCCGTGTTCGCGCCGTTGTTCACCGCCCCGTCGTCCCGCACGTTCACCATGCTGGCCTGCGGCTTCCTCGCCCAGTCCGGGAAGCGGACAGTGTGCGGCATGCT
>JASHPR010000242.1 GCA_030038015.1 Streptosporangiaceae bacterium | reverse complement strand
GCGCCACCCGGAACCCGTACGACCTGACCCGGAGCGCCGGGGGCAGCAGCGGCGGCGCGGCGGCCGCGCTGGCCGCGCGCATGATCTGCCTCGCCGACGGCAGCGACCTCGGCGGCTCGCTGCGCAACCCGGCGAGCTTCTGCAACGTGGCAGGGCTGCGCCCGTCGCCGGGACGGGTGCCCCGCTGGCCGTTCTCTGAGGTGGCCGACGTGTTCGGCGTCGAGGGCCCGATGGCGCGCACGGTCGCCGACGTCGCCCTGCTGCTCATGGTCCTGTCCGGCCCCGACCCCCGGGTGCCGCTGGCCCTCGACGCCCGGCCGGCGCGGGTGGAGCCCGGCCAGATCCCCGGCCTGCTCGCACGCGACCTGAAGGGGGTCAGGATCGCCTGGAGCGACGACCTCGGCCTGCCGGTGGAGCCCGCCGTGCGGGCCGTGCTGGCGCCTGCCCGGCAGGTGCTCGCCGGCCTGGGCGCCGAGGTCGTGGACGCGGCACCGGACCTGTCCGGTGCCGACGAGGTGTTCCGCACCTGGCGCGCGTTCCGGTTCGTGACGAACTTCGGGCCGCTGCTGCGCGAGCATCCCGGCCAGCTCGGGCCGAACGTCACCTGGAACATCGAGCGCGGCCTCGAGCTGACCGTGGCCGACCTGAGCCGCGCGACCGTGCTGCACGCCGCCCTGGCCGAGCGGGTCAGCGCGTTCTTCGCGGACGTGGAGGTCCTCGCCTGCCCGGTCACGCAGGTCGTGCCGTTCGACGTGACGCTCGACTGGGTTCACGGCATCGACGGCCGCCCGCAGCGGACCTACCTGGACTGGATGGCCTCCGCCTACCTGATCTCGGCCACCGGGCTGCCCGCGATCTCCGTTCCCGCCGGGTTCACGCCGGACGGCCTGCCGGTGGGGCTCCAGCTCGTCGGCCGGAGGAGAGCCGACTGGCCGCTGCTCGGCATCGCGCACGCGTTCGAGGGGGCGACCGGGCATGCCGGGACGGTCCCGCCGCTGCTTCGCTCGTGCACCTGAGCGGGTGCGGCAGCCCCCGCTGCGGCCGTGCCACGCCCCGGTTATGGCACGGCCGCAGCCGCTCGGTCAGTGCCTGCCCGGGCCCGGACTGCGCTGGTACCAGGGGAGGTAGTCGTCTGGGTGGGCGTCAGGACCGTGGTCGTCGTCGTCGTGCCTGCGGACGTGGTGGCCGAGGATCACCCGGGCCAGCCAGGCGAACAGGCTCGGTGCCCGGCCGTGCTTCAGGGTCCAGTAGCGCTCTTCCTGCCGGACTCCGATGGCGACCACGATGGTGGCGACGAGGACGAGCCCGAACCCGACCACGGTGATCAGTGCGAGTGTTCCGATGGCGAGCATGGCCGGTCCTCCTTGCCCTGCTGGTCCCCGGTCGCTGGTGGCAGGCTCCTATCTTTGTCCCAAGCGATCTGACTGCTAGACTGAGCCATGTCAGACCAGCCATCCCAACCTTTGGGTCCTATCGTGACACCAGATCTGGACCGAAGGCAATGGGATGAGGCCACAAATTCTGATCGGCCCAGTCATGTGACCAAGCCAATCGAGACCCATCATCAGAATGGTAGGGATCTATCGCCGGGATGGCTGGCCCCCGGACCCCGGGCGGTGCCGCGGCGTCTGGCGCAGGTCAGAGGACGTCGCTGAGGACCGCGGCGCCGACGCCGGGCCGCGCGGCAGGGCAGGCCGGACAGCGCGGGCCGGGGCCCGGGATGTTCAGCCAGAACCCGTCGACGTCCGGCTGGCTCTCCTGGATCGCCTCGGTGATCTGCTGGGTGCCGACAGCAGCCCCCGGCGGGTTGGTGGACACCCCCGCCAGCACGGTCACGCCCGGCTTGCCCGCCCTGGCCTGGGCCGCGGCGTCGCGCACGAACGCCGCGTACGTGGCCGGGTCCCGCTCCAGGCTCTGCGCCTGGACTTCCACCGCGTCGGCGACCCTGGCCATCGACCCGACGATGCCGAGGTCCAGGAAGGCCCGCCACCGCGGCGCGGGGCTGCCCGGTGCCAGCACCGTGGTCAGGTCCAGCGCCGGCGAGACGATGATCTTCAGGCCGCGGGCGTGGGCCAGCCCGGCCGCCTGCGCGGCCGCCGCCACCGGGTCGCGCTGCTCATCGGGTGGCGTGTACGGCCAGGCCTCGGGGTCGTAGAGAACGGCCTGCGTCCCGGGCGGCAGCGCGCCCGCGGCGAGCGCGCTGCGCAGGCCGGCGACGGACGAGAACGTCACCACCGGCGTCGCGCTGACCCCGGTGAGCGGCTGCTGCCCGGGCTGCAGCACCTCGTACACGCGGGTGCGCTCGAGCCGGGAGCGGACGGCGGGGTCGGCCAGCATCTGCGAGAGCGCCGGCCTGGTCAGCATCCAGATCCGCGAGGTGCCCGCCGGGCCGCGCGGAGCCGGGCCTGACGCCGGCCCAGCCGTCCCCTGGCCGGCGCAGCCGGCCAGGGCGCACGCCACGATCGCCGCCGCTAAGACCCCGGCCGCTCCGCGCGCCGCTGGCCCCCTCACGGGTCCGGCTGCCGCTGGCAGGCGGCCCCTTGCGCGGTTGGCTGCGGCGACGGGAGCACCTCCTCGACCTCGCGTGACCCAGGCAGCCGGCCGGCCCGCCTGGCCCGCCGCTGACGGCCACCACTGTATAGGTGCCCTGGCCCCGGCCGGGGCGATGCGGGCCGCGATCGCCAGTGTCCGTTGCGAGACTGGTTCGTGTCCTCCGCGGGACTCGCCGATGTCCTCGGCCTTACAGTGATTGGGTAAAGGAGGCGGTGAGTTGCGAATTCTTGTGCTAGGTGGCGACGGTTTCTGCGGATGGCCGACCTCGCTGTACCTGTCGGATAAGGGCCACGACGTCGTCATCGTCGATGACCTGTCCCGGCGCAACATCGACAACGAGCTTGAGGTGGGCTCGCTGACGCCCATCGCGCCGATGAGCGTGCGGCTGCAGGCCTGGAAGGAGGTCAGCGGCAACGAGCTGACCTGGCACAGGTTCAGCGTGGCCGAGAACTATCACCGGCTGCTGTCGCTGATCGAGAATTACCAGCCGGATGCCCTCGTGCATTTCGCCGAGCAGCGCGCGGCTCCGTACTCGATGAAGAGCTCCTGGCACAAGCGCTACACGGTGAGCAACAACATCAACGCGACCAACAACGTGCTCGCGGCCGTCGTCGAGGCGGGCCTGGACACGCACGTCGTCCACCTCGGCACCATGGGCGTGTACGGCTACGGCACGGCGGGGCTGCGCATCCCCGAGGGGTACCTCAGGGTCGAGGTGCTGGCCGAGGACGGCAGGAGGGTCGAGCAGGAGATCCTCTACCCGGCCAACCCGGGCAGCATCTACCACATGACCAAGACCCAGGACCAGCTGCTGTTCGCCTACTACAACAAGAACGACCAGGTCCGGGTCACCGACCTGCACCAGGGGATCGTCTGGGGGACCCAGACCGACCAGACCAGCCGCGACGGGCGGCTGATCAACCGGTTCGACTACGACGGCGACTACGGGACCGTGCTCAACCGGTTCCTCATGCAGGCGGCGATCGGCTACCCGCTGACCGTGCATGGCACCGGCGGGCAGACCCGCGCCTTCATCCACATCACGAACACGGTGCGCTGCATCGAGCTGGCGGTCACCAACCCGCCCGTGCGCGGTGACCGGGTCAAGATCCTCAACCAGATGACCGAGACCCACCGGCTCCGCGATCTTGCCGAGATAGTCTCCGGCATCACCGGCGCGAAGATCGACTACGTCGACAACCCGCGCAACGAGGCGGCGGAGAACGACCTGTTCGTCGAGAACAGGCAGTTCCTTGAGATGGGGCTCGATCCGGTCACCCTGGAGGAGGGCCTGCTCAAGGAGGTCGCCGAGATCGCGGAGAAGTACGCGGACCGCTGCGACCGCGACAAGATTCCCTGCCGGTCGCGCTGGCGCTAGGGCTGGGTGGCGGGACACCCGGCTGGCGGGTTGTGCCGGAATGATAAAGAGCCGGGGCAAATGCTGACCATGGTGAGCAGAGCGCGCGAATTTGTGATGTTAATTTAAAGTTCCCGATACCGGGAGCTCCGGCGGCGCGGGCCGGGGCCCTGCGAACGATGTCCTCCTGCCGGAGAATCCGGTTCTCCGACGGCCTGGGAGGAATTCACATGCAGGTTCGCCTTCGTGCCCGCAGATTAATAGCGGCATCCGGTGTTGCCAGCCTCCTCACACTGGCGACCGCCTTTTCAGCGGGCACCGCGTCGGCGCAGACGACTCTCCGTGTGAATTACGATTTCGGCCAGGCGGTCCTGTCGACCTTCAACTCCCCCACCGTGTCCCCGCCAGGCGCGAACAACTGGTCGTGCAAACCGACCCCCGCCCACCCGTACCCGGTGGTCCTGGTGCACGGCACGCTCGCGAACATGGACGACAACTGGCAGGCGGCGTCCCCCCTGCTGGCCAACAACGGCTACTGCGTCTTCGCGTTCAACTATGGCGGCGCGTCGCCCACCAGCGACTTCCAGGGAACCGGTGACATCGCGACGTCCGCAGGGCAGCTCGCGTCGTTCGTCAACGAGGTCCTGGCCGCCACCGGCGCGTCGAAGGTGGACATAGTCGGGCATTCCCAAGGGGGCATGATGCCGCGTTACTACATCAGCTTCCTCGGCGGCGCGGCCAAGGTGGACAAGCTCATCGCGCTGGCGCCGTCGAACTACGGCACCACGCTGGACGGGCTGACCGCCCTCGGGCAGACGCTCGGGCTGCTCGCCCCGGTCAACAGCCTGCTGAGCACAACCTGCGAGGCGTGCGTGGAGCAGGAAGAGGGCTCCTCCTTCCTGACCACGCTCAACGCCCAGCCGACGGTGGCCGGCGTTTCCTACACCGTCATCGAGACCAAGGACGACGAGGTGGTCACCCCGTACACGAACGCGTTCCTGCCCGCGGCGCCGAACGTCAGCAACATCACCGTCCAGAAGCAGTGCCCGCTGGACCAGAGCGACCACCTCGAGATCGCCAGCGACCCGATCGCCATGGCCGACATGCTGAACGCCCTCGATCCGGCCCAGCCGGTCAAAGTGCCCTGCCTGCTGGTCCTGCCGGTCTTCGGGCCGGTCGGCCCGGTGCCCTCGCTCTGACCGCTGGCCGGCCCGGGACCCGGGCAGGTCCCTGAAACCGGGGCAGACCACGGCGCGTTCGAGGCTCCTCAGACCCTGGCGGCCGGGACGGCCACGGAGGTGATGACGAGGCCGTCCCTGGCCAGCCAGCGCCCGCTGAACCCGGTGAGCTCGCGGCCTGCGAGCACCGGCCCGGGGACGAGCAGACGCACGGTGAACGTGCCGTCGTCCGGGTTGATGCTGACCGCGGCGTCCTTGAAGCCCAGCCACCGCTGGGCGAGCGGGAACCATGCCTTGTAGACGGACTCCTTGGCGCTGAACAGGAGCTTGTCCCAGGACGTCCCCGGCGCAGCGGCCATGAGCGCGGCAAGCACGGGCATCTCCTGCTGGCTCGTGATCATGTCGCGCACGCCGTCGGGCAGCGGCCCCTCCGGCTCGGCGTCGACCCCGATCGCGGCGATGTCGCTGCTGTGGGCGAGGGCAGCCGCCCGGTAGCCCGCACAGTGGGTGATGCTGCCCACCACCCCGGCGGGCCAGGCTGGCGCGCCGCGGGGGCCAGGGAGGATGGGAGCCGGGGGCAGCCCGAGCTTGGCCAGCGCCTGCCGTGCGCACCACCGCCCGGTGCCGAACTCACGGCGGCGGCTGGGCACCGCCTTGCGCAGCACCGCCTCCTCCTCCGGGTAGAGCTGCACGTCCGGGGGGTCACCGAAGGCCTCGACCGCGACGGCCTGCGGCGGCACGATCTCATCCAGCACGTTCAGCCGGCTCTCTCGCTCACGGTGACCACCGTAAGGCCGCGTGCCCGCGCCCGTGCTGCTGGACCGCAAGCGCTCCGGCGCGGGTGAGTACGTTACCGCGGGCTGGACGGGGTAGGTTCGGGGCAGCGGCCTGGGATGGCTCTCCTGTCACGGGCATAGGATCTGGGCCTGACGCTACAAGCCTTGAATTGGGGACCGGAATTGGATGCTAGGCCACCGCTCTTCGTGCTATCCGGCCCGAGCGGCGCCGGTAAAGGCACCGCGCTCGACTGGATGACCCTCTCCGGGCTTGTGCGACGCGTGCCGACATATACGACCCGCCCTGCCCGCCCTACGGAGAGGCATGGAGTCGAATATAACTTTGTAACCGACGAGGCTTTCGCCAAGCTCCGCGAGGAAGGCCAGCTGATCGAGTACACGCGCACGTACGCGGATAGCTATTACGGATCGCCTCGCGAATTGCTCGACAGCCTGGATCCGGCTCCTCTCGCGGCTGAACTCGAGCCGACCGGGTTTGTGAAGGTGCGTGCGATGTCCGCGCGCCGGGTGATCGGCATCTTCGTCACCACGAAGACCGAGACCGAACTGAGGTCCCGCCTCGCGGAGCGCGGCCACACCTCCGACGCCGACAACCGTCTTCGCATCAGGAGCCTGCAGCTGACCTGGGCATGGGTCTACGACTACATCCTGGTGAATCAGAACCGGGACGATTTCCTCGCAGAGCTTTCCACCGTGGTCAAGAGCGAGCTGATCAGGTCGCGTGGCATGCAGTACATAGCGGAACTGCAGCACGAGGAGTCCATCCAGCCCTATTAGGCCGCCGCCGCCGCGGCAGGGCCGGCCGGGTTATGCCCGTTCGGCATCGCCCCCGACCAGGCGGAACCATGACGACATCAGGTCGCCCGGCCTGCCCGGCTCGCAGCCCGGCTGCGCCGGCCCGTGCACCTCGGCGATGGCCGACCCGCCGTCCCAGCTCACCAGTGCCCGGCGGGAGGCCTGCTGCCCGCACCAGTTGGGCCAGCTCACCCGCGCGGCGGCCCGGCCGCCGGGGGAGACGACCACGTACCCGGGCAGCCTCATCTCCAGCGTGACGGTGGTCCTGGCCGGCAGCGGCTCGCCGTCCTGGCCCAGCGGCGTCACGGTGGGCTTGCCGGGCAGGCGGCAGGGGCGGCTGCCGACGTTCTCGGCCATCACCCGCCCGCGCAGCCCGTTCCCGTCCCATTCCCAGGAGAGGACCACCGCAAGGTCTCCGGACCCGCACGCCGGGACAGCCGCCCGGTCATCGTGAGGCCTGGGGTCATCGCTGCCGGGCACCGGCCACCTCCTCGGCTGGGCTCTTCTGAGCCTGGCCGCCCGGCCCCTGCGGCGTCAAGGCGCGGAAAATGCCGTCAGCCCCCGAATAGTAAATCCGGGTGCTTCACCGGGGCTGCCGGGATAAGCGATCCGCTGCTTCGCGTCACCGGCCGATATGTGACTCGTGACCTTGATGCTGGGCTGTCCCTTTCGCGGTGTGTCGTTTTGACAGCCGCTCAAATCACCGAGATCATCGGTGTCATGGCCAGAAGCGTATCGGTGATTATGACGGACGATCTTGATGGTTCTGCGGACGCTGAGACGGTCTCCTTCGGCTTCGGTGGCGTGACCTACGAAATCGACCTCGGCGAGAAAAACCGGGCCAAGCTGGAAAAGGCGCTTGCCCCGTTCATCGAGGCGGGCCGGCGGGTTCCGCGCGGCGGCCGCCGCCGGGGCGCCGAGCGGCCTGGCCCATCGGTTGACCGCGCCGCCGTCCGGGCCTGGGCAAAGTCGGCCGGCATCAAAGTCCCTGAGCGCGGCCGGATCAGCGCCGAGATCCTGCGCCAGTACGAGGAAGCGCACTAGCCCGGCGGCACCAGGCCCCGCCCGCTGCCGGAATTGGCGTGCGCAGGCGCCCGGTGTGACGTGATGACGCCTGGAGTCCCTGCGCACCGAGTTCTTCGGCATCGGCGCGGTGGTCTACTTCCTGCGCAACGTGATCTGGATGGTGCCGGGCTTCACGGTGCAGCGGTGCCGCGGGGAACTCCGGGCGCTGCACGACCGCATCCAGCGCGAGGCCCGTTCGTGGCCTTCGCGACCCGCTTCCTCATCGAGGCGCGCAAGCCAGCCCGCTGAGCAGGCGATGTCCGCGGCCATGCCCACGGATCGAGAACGCCTGCCGCGTGGGCCGGTCGGCGGTCATCGCCGGCCCTGGCCGGTGCTGAGCACTGCGCGCAGCTCATCGGGGTCGGACGTGACCAAGGTGTGCGGGTGCAGGCCGCGGGCGATGTAGCGGGCGCGGCCGAACGTGTATTCCCGCCAGATCCGGAACTGCGGGAATTCGGCCTGCAGGCTGGCCAGTTCGCCCGGCGGCTTGACGAGATCATGGAGACGCCGGGCACGTTCATCCGGCTGCACGACCTGATCGGCCGGGAGGCCTACCCGTTGTGGTTCGCGCCGGTGGTCGGCTTCGAGCGCGAGGCGATCCGGGTGCACGGCTGGGAAGTGGGCGCGGTGCCCGGCCTGCTGCAGACCGAGGGTTACGCGCGCGCGGTCATCAGTGCTCGGCGCCCCGGCGACAGCCCGGAGATGATCGACCGCACGGTCGCGGCCCGGCTCGAGCGGCAGCACATCCTGGCCGACGGACGGCCGCCGATGCTGTGGTACGTGATCGCCGAGGGCGTGCTGCGCCACCTGGTCGGCGGCGCCGCGGTGATGGCCGGGCAACTCGGCAAGCTGATCGAGATGGCGGGCGTGCCGGGCGTCGTGATCCAGGTGCTGCCGTTCACGGCGAGCGACCACGCGGGGGTGGAGGGCCCGATCTCGATTTACGACTTTGCCGCCGCTCCGAGCGTGTGCTACACAGAGTGCTACGGCGGCGGCCGGGTCGTCGAGGCACCCGACGAGGTCGCGGACCTGGTAATGGTCGTCAGCATGCTCCGCGCTTCCGCGATTTCCCCCGGGGACTCGGCCGCGCTGATGCGAAAGATCAGGAGCGAAATCCGTGACCGATAAGCTCACCTGGGTGAAGTCCAGCCATTCCGGCGGCTCGGGCGGCAACTGCGTCGAGGTCGCGGCGCTGCCGGACGGCGGCCGCGCGGTTCGCGACTCGAAGAACGCCGGCGGACCCGTTCTCGTATTCACGCGGGGTGCCTGGGACGCGTTCCTCCGCGGCGTGCGGGACGGCAGCCTCGACCTGACCTCCTGAGCCCGGTCCCGGGCCCCGGCCCAGGGGCGCTCACGGGCCGGCGTGCCCGCCGCGGCCGCGAGCGCGCCTGCAAGCGGCCGGGCTGCGCCATGTCGGCTCACTCCAGGCCCCGTCGGTTCACTCCACCGGCTGGCCGGCCCGATCGTCATCGCGAGCACGCCGGGAACTCAGCGTGCTGGCTCGGTGCGGAGCGGTGGGCGGACAGCGCAGCAGCGCCGGGCCGTTTCCCTCCCCCTGGAAACGGCCCGGCGCTGGCTCTCCCTAACTGGCGCTGGCTTCGGTTAGCCCTGCCTACTTCTTGATCTTCACCTCGAAGCGGGCGGAGTGGGAGGTGCTGTAGGTCGAGCTACCTGAGTAATAAGCCCGGATCCAGTAGTTGCCGGCCTTCAGGAAGATGATCGAGCAGTGCGCCTTCCCATGCCGGAGGCGTGCGCTGCAGACCACCTGCCCGTGCCACTTGAAGGTGACCTTTCCGGTCGGGGTGCCGCTGGACGAGGTAACGGTGGCCGACAGCGTCACCACCTGGTGGGTCTTCGTCGAGTTCGGGCTCGCCTTCCCGGTCGTCTTCGTGGCGTGCTTGGCCGGCGGCGGCGGGGTCGTGCTCCCGGTGACGGTAAGCGTCGCGGTGTCCTGAGACGGCACGTTGACCGTGTCGCCGGAGTACTTAGCAGTGATCGAGTACGTGCCAGCGGCGAACGTGGTCGTGCACTCGGCGAGGTTGTCGGGCCCTTCGGTGGGATTGCCAAGCTCCTCGGCGGCGCATCCCTTGATGACGGTCGTGCCGTTATAGAACGCCACGGTGCCGGTGCCGCCGACTGCTTCAGAGATGTCCGCGCCATTTGCGTAGACGGTGGCGACCACGGTCACCGTCCCTGCCGTGGCCGTCGCCGGGCTCAGGGAAGTCGTCGTCTCGTTCTGGACCGCGAGGTCATACGTGGCGGAGGTCGAGCCGGCGTACGTGCTGTCGCCCGAATAGACGGCCTGGTACTCGACGACTCCGTAAGCAGGCGGGTGGATGGTGCACGATCCCGAGCCGGCGTCCTCGGTCGTCAGGGTGAAGCTGCATGAGTAATTGGGACTGAGATGTGCTGGCTCGATGGCGTTGACGTTCACCGTTCCGGTCGGGCCGGTGCCGGAAACGGTCACGTCGAACGTGAAGGCGTCGCCAGAGACCACCGAGCCATCGGCGGCATTGGTGATCGTGGTCGTCGTAGCGGTCAACGCCGCTGGTGCCGCGGTCGCGGCGGACGCGGCGCCGGCCCACAGGCTGCACGTCGCCGCGGCGATGGCGGTCACCGAAAGCAGGCGGACGGTGCCGGCGCCCAGGCGGCGGCGTGCGGCGCCCGGCGTCTCGACGTGCTTCGTGGCCGCACCCTGCGGCCGCTTAAGTCTCATCCCGGGATCCCTCCTGAAATTTCACCGATGGGAAGCCTTGAGGGCGAGCGCGGCCATGGGGCGGGACCCCCCGGAACCGCGTTTCTCTCAGCGATACGACGCCTCACCGAGGTTCGCCGTTTACGTCCAATCCCATCCGTTATGGAAAATCTCAGGAGTTACCGGATAGCTCCGCAGCGTCCGCGGCCAGCGGTGCGGCCGCCCGGCCGTCGCGG